>NZ_JBVAYY010000009.1:0-217312 GCF_055412885.1 Pseudarthrobacter leeuwenhoeki
TCAGCCGGTGGAACAGTGCGTCAACAACACTATTTTCCCAGCTCAGAAGCACCTTTCGTTGCTTTAACACACCCGACCGGCCCCACCCTCATGAAAACCCCGGGCTAGGAGCAGCTTTTCCATGCGCCTCATCCGACAGCTGTTAAGTGCCCTTCTGGGCGCCGCGATCCTCGCCGCCGCCCTGCTGGGCGCGGCTGCTCCAGCCTCGGCGCACGATGCCGCCGCATCCACCAGCCCGGCCTCCGGCGCAACGGTGGCGGCGCCGCCGGAGCAGGTATCGGTTACCTTCAACAAGAGTCCGCTCGCGCTGGGGGCGCAGATGCAGGTAAATGATGCAGCCGGCACCAACTGGTCCGACGGCGCCGTCGACATCGTCGACAACGTCGCCTCGCAGAAGCTCAAGTCCGGCGCCCCGGCCGGGGCCTACACCGTGGTGTGGCGCGTCGTCGGCTCGGATTCACACCCGATTGAAGGCAGCTTCACGTTCACGGCCACAGCCGGAGCCGCAGGCGCGACGGCGGCTGCCGCGGCTCCCACGATGGGAACCGCCCAGCCGGGCATCACGCAGGCGCCGGCGCAGCCGGCCAGCTCCGCGGAACCGTTCCCCTGGAGCATTGTGGTCTTTGTGGGAACGGCCGTCGGCATCCTGGTGGTCCTGGGCCTGATGGCAAAGAGCAGGCTCAAATCGGGCTCCGGCAGGGATGCCCGAAGCTGACCGGAAGCAACGCGGGGTCACTCCGGGCCCATCCGGCGCCCTTTGATGGGCCGTAACTGACCCCGCGTTGCTTCCGGTCGCCGCGTGACTTCGAGGCGGTGCGCCCAGCCTTGATCCGAGCCGTGATCCGAGCCTTAGGCCGGCGCGGCGACGGTGTAGCACCCCGGGAGGACGGCGGGAAAGCCGTCGGGGTAGACCTTGGCGGAGATCGCCTGGCCAACAACCTTCGCCTGGCGCAGCACTTCCTTGGGCGTCGGCGTGATGGGCTCGCCCACGCCCACGAGGTACATCCCCAGGGCGTGCATGGCCACCATCAGGTTTTCCCCCGCGGTCAGACCCAGCTCGGAGAGCAACCGGCGCAGCTGGCTGTGGGCACAGCGGGTCAGGACGAGGTGATCCGCCAGGAGGACGCCGCCTGGGGTACGGACGGCCCAGCGCTGGGTGGGTCCGGTGGCGCCGGCGTCAACGTGGTCCAGCTGCAGGGCCCGGATAGTGTTCCGGACGTCCAGCTTGTGGCTGGCAGCGTAGTTTCGCAGGTGACGGAGAATCTCGTTGCGCTCCCGCAGGCTGGCGGCGTCGGCAGCGTCGCAGCGTTGCAGGGAGGAAGTGTTGGCCGGATTCCCGGCGCCCAGCAGATCGAGTCCGTCCACAATGATGGAGTCCACGCCACGCCGCCGCAGCTCGCTGGCAACCGCCAGCCCGGACAGGCCGGTGCCGATGACGACGGCTGCGGTCCGTTCGATACCACCGGACATAGGCATGGTCGACACTGCAGGGTCCCTCCTCGAATGGTGCCAGCCGCGGGGCCGATGCCCCGGACGCATTCCGCTGCCCGCCCCCCAACACCTGCTCTCAACGCATCATAAGCAGCATCCGCGTTCTGAAACACGAGTCTCGGTTCAGCAACGCCTCGTAGACTACCTAACATTTCCTGCCTTGGATAGAGCAGACGCCACATGGGCGGCCCCGGAATTCCTGGGCTTTTCGGGCGGCCCCGAGGGCTTCCAGCACGGCCTCCGGGGCCGCCGGAGGCCGTGTCAACACTGGGTGAAACATGCATGACGATTGTCATCCCAGAGCTCCTCCCGCGCGCTTGCCAGTTCCCCGGAAACCGAGAATAGTTGTAAAGACCAGGGGTTCCAGCCGCAGATTCTTAGGGCGCGTCGCCAATGGACGCTGCACGCGCACACGTCTGGCAGAATGGCCGCAACATCAGGCAAGAATCGCGAGGAGGCGGACCCCATGGGCCGAGAACAGGTGCATCCGGATCCGGCAGGGGACACCCCCGGCGGATCGGCAGCTCCCCGGGGGATCGTGGTCGGCGTCGACGGTTCAGACCACAGCAAGTGCGCCCTGGTGTGGGCCGCCCGCGAAGCCGAACGCCGCAATCGCCCGTTGCACATCGTGACTGCCTATTCCGTTCCGATCTTCGCGGCGTCAGGGCTCGACGGCGGTTACGCCACCGTTGATGATTCGGTGATCCGCGAAGGCGCGGAGGCGATCCTGAAGCAGGCCGTGAACAAGGTCGCCGGATACCTGATCGACGTCGACGCCTCCGTCGAGAACGGCGATGCCTCCGGCGTCCTGCTGGAAATGTCCGAAACCGCGGAGCTGCTGGTCTTCGGCACCCGGGGCCGGGGCGGTTTCGTCGGCCGGCTGCTCGGTTCCGTCAGCAGCGCCCTCCCCGCACACGCCAAATGCCCCACGGTCACCGTGCCCCTGATCTGCGCCGACCGCCTCGGCGAAACCACCGACGACAAGCATGTTCTCGCGGAGCGGGCGAAGTCCGGTCACGTCCCGGTCGACAACGTGGTGGTGGTGGGGGTCGACGGTTCCGAACAGGCACGGGTGGCGGTGTTGGAGGCAGCGACGCAGGCCGAGCGCCTCTCGGCACCGCTGCGGGTGGTGTGCGCCGTCCCGCAGTACAACGGTTCGCTCGCCTGGGTACCCGCGCCGATGGACCGAGACGCGCTTTTCGCCGACATCAGGGTCCAGCTCGAGGCCGGCACTGCCTGGATCAGGAGCCACTTTCCGCACCTCACCGTGGAAACAGAGCTCGTGGATGGCTCACCCGTGGACATCCTCGTCGAGGCCAGCCGGCATGCGGAACTGGTGGTCGTTGGCACCCGCGGCCGTGGCGGCTTCGCCGGGATGCTGCTCGGGTCCACCTCCGACGGGATCCTGCACCACGCCAAGGGCCCCGTCATGGTGGTCCCGGACCGGGATGATCCCCGGCTGGCGGACCGGGTGAACTTTGGACCCATCCTCGGTGATTCATAGCCCGGAGCGGGCCGGGACCCGGCCCCAGACCCGGACCTCGGACGGGAAGGAGCCTGAGGCGCTGCAGGCCGGCACGTCGTGCCCGCCGGCCGCTTGAACCAATCTGCAAGGGAGGGGTGAAATGGGCCGCTTCCGGGCGTAATGTTAAGTCATGAGCTACGAGGTTGGAGCGCTGTCGCAATGACGCGGAAATGGTTGCGTTGGATTCCCGCTGTGGCGGTGCCTGCCGTGATCGCGGCCAGCGCCCTGTCCGGATCCCTTCCCGCGAGCGCCGGGGACCCGCTGCCGGAGAAGTCCCCGCAGCAGGTCTTGCTGATGATCGCCCAGCACGGCGAGAAATCCCTGTCCGGGACGCTGGAACAAAGCTCCGAGATCGGCCTGCCGGAACTTCCGACATCCCGACCCGGTGCGGGATCCCCGGAGACGGCCTGGCTCGAGCTGCTGACCGGACCGCACGCCGCCCGCGTCTACCTGGACGGGAAGGAAAAGGCCCGGGTGCAGATCATGGACCGGATGGCGGAACGGGACGCGGTCCGGAACGGTGACGAGCTCTGGTTCTACAATTCCAAGGACAACACGGCCGCCCACGCCCTGCTGCCCGCCGATGCTGACGGCCGCCACGAAGCCCGCCCCGGAACCGCCGCGACCCCCGAGGACGTGGCCGACAAGCTGCTCGCCAAACTCGACGCGAGCACCGCGGTGACCGTCGGACCGGATGTCCAGGTCGCCGGACGGGCAGCCTACAATCTCATGCTGACCTCGACGTCGGATGCCACCCTGGTTGATTCGGTCGCCATTGCGGTCGACGGCGAAAGCGGACTTCCGCTCGGCGTCGAAGTGATGGCGCGGGGACAGGCCGAGCCGGCCTTCAGCGTCGCCTACACGAGCCTCACACTTGAGGCCCCGGATTCCGCCATCTTCAACTTCACCCCGCCGCCCGGGGCCACCGTGGAGGAGATCCCGCTGCCGGACCACACGGCCGCCGCCATGCCGCCGTCGGACGCTGCCGCGGCGAAGGCTGCGAAGCGGCCCACCGTCACCGGCACGGGGTGGGCCTCGGTGCTCGAATTCCCGGCCGGGGCCATGGCGCTGCCTGGCCAGTCCCCGTCTCAGGATGGAGCCCCGGACCCTGCGGCCGCCAACCCCCTGCGGCCCGGCCCCTCCGACCTGGAAGGAACCCGGTCCGGTGCTGCCGCCCTGCTGGAGCAGGCCGCGGTCGCCGTCCCCGGCGGGCGGCTCGTGTCGACGTCGCTGGTGAATGTGCTGATCCTCGACGATGGGCGTGTCCTCGCCGGTTCCGTGCCGTTGGAGCGGCTGCAGGCCGCGGCCACGCCGCGGTGAACCACCCGGTGACCAACGAGTGACCGCCGCCGCGCCGGCGACAGAACTGAGCATCGAGACCACCGGTCTCAGCAAGCGCTTCGGCCACCAGCTTGCCGTCGACGGCGTTGATTTGGCCGTGCCCAAGGGCTCGGTTTTTGGCTTCCTGGGTCCCAACGGCTCAGGAAAAACCACCACGATCCGGCTCATGCTCGGGCTCGCCGCGCCCACGGGTGGCTCCGTCCGGCTCCTCGGCGAGGAAATGCCGCGGCAACTGCACGGGGTGCTGCCCCGGGTGGGTGCCCTGGTTGAGGGACCGGCCTTTTATCCTTTCCTCTCCGGCGCGGCCAACCTGCACCGTTTCGACGCCGCCGACCAGCATGTTCCCGCCGCCACGCGGAAGGCGCGGGTCCGCTCGGCGCTGGAACGGGTGGGACTGACGCATGCCGCCGACAAAAAGGTCAGGGCCTATTCGCTGGGCATGAAGCAGAGGCTCGGCATCGCCAACGCCCTGCTGGCCCCCCGGGACCTCCTGATCCTGGACGAACCCACCAACGGGCTGGATCCGCAGGGCACCCGCGAGGTCCGAAGCCTGGTCCGCTCGCTCGCGGCCGACGGCGCCACCGTGTTTGTCTCCAGCCACCTGCTGGCCGAGGTGGAACAGATCTGCACACACGCCGCCATCATGAGTGCGGGCCGGCTGGTGGCGCAGGGAACCCTTGCGGAACTGCGGCAGGGCGGGCAGGCGCGGATCCGGGTCTTGACGCCTGACCCGGGGACCGCGGCCGAAGTGCTGGCCCGGTTTGGCCTGAGCACTGCACTCCCCGGCGGCGGCGAAGTGCTCTACGCGCCGCTTCCCGCGGCGGCAGAGAATGGAGCCGTGGCGCCGGAGGCGGTGGTGGCCGCCCTGGTGGCTGCCGGCGTCCGGGTCCGGGGCTTCGCCACCGAGCAGGTCAGCCTCGAGGAACGCTTCGTGGCGCTGACGGGGGAGGGCTTTGACGTTGTCCAGTAAGGAATCCAGTCCCGGCGAATCAGCCCCGGCCGGTGAAAGCAGCTGTGACGGCACCGGCGGAAAACCCGGCGGAAGTCCCGCGGCTGCGTCCGCGTCCACGCCGCGGGGGCAGCGGGGCCGCGGTCTGCTCGCGTCCGAGCTCGGCGTGCTCTTCCGCCGCCGCCGGACCTGGGCCATGCTGTGCGCGCTGGCGGCCATTCCGATCCTGATCGCTGTGGCAGTGCGGCTGTCCTCTGCGGTGCCGCCAGGGCGGGGACCGGCGTTTCTGGACCGAATTTCGCAGAACGGCTTGTTTGTTGGCGTTACCGCCATGCTGGTCTCCGTCCCGCTGTTCCTTCCGCTGACCGTGGGGGTGGTGGCAGGGGATACCGTGGCCGGCGAGGCCGGGCTGGGTACGCTGCGGTACCTGCTGGTGGCGCCCGCGGGCCGGATCCGGCTGCTGCTCGTGAAATACGCCGGGGCCGTGGCCTTCGCCATCGCGGCGCCGCTCGTGGTGGCGCTGGTAGGGGCCGGCATCGGTGCAGCGCTCTTCCCGGTGGGGCCGGTCACGCTGCTCTCCGGGGATTCGATCGGGGCAGCTGAGGCACTGCAGCGTCTGCTGCTGATCGCCGCCTATCTTGCCGTGTCGCTGATGGGACTGTCGGCGATCGGGCTCTTCACGTCCACGCTCACGGACGTCCCCGTGGGTGCGATGGCGTCCACGGTGGTGCTTTCGGTGGTCTCGCAGGTCCTCGACGCCCTGCCGCAGCTGGAATGGCTGCACCCGTGGCTGTTCACCCACTACTGGCTGGACTTCGCGGACCTCCTGCGCCAGCCCATTGCCTGGGATTCCTTCCTCAGCAATGCGCTGTTACAGGGCGGCTACGTCGCCGTGTTCGGTGCGCTCGCCTACGGCCGGTTCATCACCAAGGACGTGCTTTCCTAAATCCGGCCTCCGGCCCGTGATCCAGGGCTCAGGCGTGCTGGTGTGACTCGTGCTCCGCGTGGGAGACCGGCTCCAGCTGGAAGGTGCAGTGTTCGGTGTCGAAGTGGGAGCCCATGCAGCTGACCAGCTTGTCCAGGATCTGGTCGGCGCCGCGGGCACCCAGGGCCGTATCCTCCACCACCACGTGGGCGGAAAACACGGGCACACCGGAGGTGATGGTCCAGATGTGGATGTCGTGCACGGACACCACACCCTCCACGGCAAGGATGTGCTCGCGGATCATCTGCACTTCCACCCCCTTGGGGGTCGCCTCGAGCAGCACGTCCACCACGTCGCGGAGCAGGTGCCAGGCCCGCGGCAGGATCATCAGCGCTATGACGATCGAGGCGATGGTGTCCGCCGCCTGGAAGCCCGTGACCATGATGACCACGGCGGCGGCGATGACGGCGAAGGAACCGAGCAGGTCGCCCAGGACCTCCAGGTACGCGCCGCGGACGTTGAGGCTCTCCTTCTGGGCGCCGCGGAGGATCAGCAGGGACACGAGGTTGGCGACGGCGCCGAGGACGGCGGCGTAAAGCATAACGTCGGTCTGCACCTCGGGGGTGGAGCCAAACCGGCGGATCGCCTCGGTGAAGATGACCACCGAGATCACGATCAGCACCAGGGCGTTGGCCAGGGCAGCCAGCACCTCGGCACGCTGGTAGCCGTAGGTGCGCTGGTCGCTGGCCGGCCGGGCGGCAATCCAGGCGGCCATCAGGGCAATGGACACCCCGGCCGCGTCGGACAGCATGTGGCCGGCGTCGGCCAGCAGGGCCAGGGACCCGGAAACCAGCGCCCCGACGATCTGGATCAGGACGACGGAGAGCGTGATGGCCAGGACGGCGACCAGACGCTTCCGGTGCTTGGCAGTGCCGGTAAGGCCGTGTGAGTGGTCGTGTCCCATGCCTACAAGGCTAGCCCCAGCCGAGCTCGTGCAGGCGATCGTCGCTGATGCCGAAGTGGTGTGCGATCTCGTGGACCACGGTGACGGTCACCTCGTCAATGACGTCCTCACGCGTTTCGCAGATGTCCAGGATCGGCTGGCGGTAGATGGTGATGCGGTCCGGCAGGGAGCCGGCGTCCCACCATGAGTCCCGTTCGGTCAGTGGCACGCCCTCGTAGAGGCCCAGCAGCACGGTGTCCGGATCGTCGCCGGGCTGGGGCGTGTAGTCGTCCTCGATGAAGATGGCCACGTTGTTCATCGTCTTGGCGAGGTCCGGCGGGATCCGGTCCAGGGCGTCGTTGACCGCGGCTTCGAAGTCGGTCTCGGACATCGGGAACGGCGTGATGTCATGGCCGGCGCCGTTCCCGCCGTCGTCCGGGCCGTCCGGGCCGGTCGGAATGATCGGGAGGCCTGGCGGCAGGGAGACGGGCATAGCTGAAACTCTAGCGCCGAATCAGCGGGACCGGCGCCGGGTGAGCCCCACCCCCACGAGGCAGACGGCGCCGCCGACCAGCCCCCAGGCGGTGGGGATCTCGCCGAGCACCAGCCAGGAGATCAGGATGGTGGTGCCGGGCACCAGATAGGTGGTGGCGGCGAGCCGGCCGGCGTCGATCAGCGACAGCGCGTAGGCCCAGGTGGTGAAGGCGATAGCGGTGGGGAAAACGCCGAGGTAGACCAGGCCCAGGGTGGCCGGCAGCGGTGCCGCCTGCAGTTCCGCGATCAGCTGGCCGCTGAAGGGCAGGCAGCAGACGGCGCCGACCATGATCCCGAACCAGGTGGCCTGGGCGGCGGGGATCTTCCGCAGCACCGGCTTCTGCACGATCACACTCACCGCGGCGAGGGCCGCCGCCAGGAGGCACAGCAGCACCCCGGCGACGTCGGCCGCGGACCGCTGGCCGGAGCCCAGGGCGATCACCGCGACCCCGCCAAAAGCCACAAGGCTGCCGATAATCAGCCAGCGCGGGAAGCCCTCCTTGAGGATCACGCCGGCCATGATGGCGACCAGGATCGGGTTGACGTTGATCAGCAGGGCGGCCGTGCCGGCGTCGAGAAGGTGCTCCGCGGCGTTCAGCGCCACGTTGTAGCCGCCGAACCACATCACACCGTAGGCCAGGATGGGCCACCATTCACGGCCCCGGGGGAGGTGGCTGTTCCCCAGAAGTTGCGGCAGCACCACCAGGCCCAGAACGACGGCGGCAATCGCCAGCCGGCCCAGGGTCAGGGAGCCGGGGGAGAAGCTCGGCCCCACGGCCCGGATGCCCACAAAAGCGGACGCCCACAGCACCACGGTGACCACGACGGCGGCGATGCCGAGCCTGCTGATCTGGCCCGGCGGCAGGGTCCTGGGCGGGGGAACGGGGGCGGGAGCGTGCGGCGGCACTTCGTGGGTGCCGTCCGGGTGCGTGCTGTCCGGCTGGGGGGAGCCTGTCTGGGCGGTTGTGGCCATGCTGCCAATCTAGTCCGGACAGCGCCCCGGGGACTGGCGGAAATCGGCCATGTCCAGCCGAGTTCCTGCCAACCGGGGACCCAGCCGCGCCCGGCGGCTCACCGGAGCGGGCGGGCGGCGGCCTGGATTGCGGCTGCGACCTCGTCGAGGGCAGCCGATCCGTGCCGCCACTGCTGCCAGTGGAGCGGCACGTCGACGTGCGCGGCGGGGTCCGGGGAGACCAGTGTGCGGCGCTTCAGTTCCTCCGACACTTCGATTTCGGGGAGCAGCCCCCAGCCCATCGACCAGCGGATGGCCTCGCCGAACTCGTGGGCTGCCGGGACATAATGCCGGGGCGGCTGGAGTGCTGCGCTGCCCACTGACCGCAGGTACCGGTCCTGCAGGTCGTCCTTGCGGTCGAAGATGATGACCGGGGCGGCGGCGAGCGTTTTGGCCGTTGCCCCGCCGGGGAACCACCGGGCTGCGAAGTCCGGGGTGCAGACCGGCAGGTAGCGCATCACACCCAGACGCCGGGAGGAACAGCCCGGCGCCGCCTTCGCCGTGGTGGTGATGGCTGCGGCTGCGGCGCCGCTGCGGAGGAGCTCCAGCGAGTAGTCCTGATCCTCGCGCAGAATCTCCAACTGGACCCTGTCTGCCACCGCGGCCAGCCCGGGCAGCGCCCAGGTGTGCAGGGAATCGCTGTTGATGATCAGGGTCAGCCGGACGCCGGCGTCCCGCGCGCCGGGCTGCAGCTCTTCGGCCAGATCGGCGGAGAGCATGTCCAGCTGCCGGGCGAAGCGCACCACCGCGTGGCCGGAGGAGGTGAGCTCGACGGGGCGGGTCCGTTTCAACACCGGCCGGCCGACGGCCACTTCGAGGGCGCGGACTCGCTGGCTCACCGCCGACGCCGTGACCCGGAGGTGGCCGGCGGCGGCCTCGAAGCTTCCGTGCGCCACGATGGCTGCCAGGGTCCGGGCCTGGTCCGGATGAATATCGATCATTAGCTCATCTTATGTTGGCCAACAATTATTAACTGGTTTCATGGTCCGGGGTTCTCTAGCGTGGAACCCGTGATCCTCTCTCTCCTTTCGGGCCTGGCAAGCGGGCTGTCCCTCATCGTCGCCATCGGTGCGCAGAACGCGTTCGTGCTCCGCCAGGGCGTCCAGCGCTCGCATGTTCTGCTGGTTGTAGCCGTGTGCGCCCTCTCCGACGTCGTGCTGATCGCGCTGGGCGTGGCCGGGGTGGGCGTCCTCATCGAGCTGGCGCCCGGCGTCCTCGAGGTCGTGCGCTGGGCCGGAGCCGCCTTCCTCCTGGCTTACGGGCTGATGGCTGCACTGCGGGCCGTCCGCGGAACGCAGGCGTCCCAGCCGGTGGCCGGGCAAAAGGGGACCTGGGTGGCCGCGCTGGGGACCTGCCTCGCGCTGACCTGGCTCAACCCCCACGTCTACCTGGACACCGTCCTGCTGTTGGGGTCCCTGGCCGGCACCCACGGCGCGGACGGGCGGTGGTGGTTTGCCGGCGGAGCTGGTCTGGGCAGCATCGCGTGGTTCGCCGCGCTCGGCACCGGCGCCCGGTTCCTCGCGCCGGTGTTCGCCCGGCCGGGCAGCTGGCGCGTGCTCGACGGCGGCATCGCCCTGGTCATGGTCGCCCTGGCTGTCATGCTCGTAGCCTGAGCCCGTCAGTCGTCCCGCCCAACAAAGCACAACACAACTCGACAAAGGAAGCTCCCATGTACGTCCCCTCGCATTTCGCCGCCGACCAGGGCGCCATCAACGAACTTCTCGCGAACCCGGGTGCGGCCAACCTGGTGACCTCGACGGAGCGCGGGCTGCTCGCTACGCTGCTGCCGTTCGTCCATGACCCGGAAGCCGGCGACCACGGGGCACTGCTGGGCCATCTTGCCCGCAACAACGACCAGTGGCAGCTGCCGGTACTGGGCGAATCCCTGGTCATCATCCACCGCCCCGATGCGTACATTTCTCCGGCGTGGTATCCGTCCAAGGCCGAACATGGCCGGGTGGTTCCCACCTGGAACTACACCACGGCGCACGTCTATGGCCGTCTGGTCATCCATGACGACCCGGTCTGGGTGGAAGACCTGGTCCGGCGGTTGACCACCATGCATGAAGCAGCGTCGGCAAAGCCCTGGACCGTGGACGATGCGCCGGCGCGATTCATCGCCGGGCAGCTCCGGGCCATTGTCGGCATCGAACTTGCCATCACGCGGGTGGAAGCGAAGCGGAAGCTGAGCCAGAACCGGCCGGCCGCCGATGTTGACGGGGTCATCGCTGGCCTGCGGGCCAAAGGTGATCTCGATTCGGCTCGCGACGTGGAGCGGGCGCAACAGGATCCGGGCCGCCGGAGCTGAACGCCCAGGAGGCGGCAACCGCCGATTTTGGATAATCCGGGGGTCTGCCCTTATAGTTTTATAGTCCAGTTCGGAGGAACCCGAAAGGACAAAAACGATCGGCTTCGGCCCGTGAATTTTTGTTCTTGTTTTCGTGTGTTTACCCGAATGGCGTTCTGGCCCCCATCGTCTAGCGGCCTAGGACACCGCCCTTTCACGGCGGCGGCACGGGTTCGAATCCCGTTGGGGGTACGCAAGGAACTGGTTAGGCCGGATGTGAAAGTCTGGTAGGCTAAAGGCCTTGAAAAATTGCGGTAGCGATACTGCAGCGAAGCAAGAAAACAGTAAGGCCCTGTAGCGCAGTTGGTTAGCGCGCCGCCCTGTCACGGCGGAGGTCGCGGGTTCAAGTCCCGTCAGGGTCGCTCTGATTGCCAGAAGAAATTCCGGCTCTCATGGTGACATGTCACCTCGGCTCTGTAGCTCAGTTGGTAGAGCGTTCGACTGAAAATCGAAAGGTCACCGGATCGACGCCGGTCGGAGCCACCACTGGGAAGCATCAGTTCTTCGGAACTGGTGCTTTTCTTCTTTAACCCCTTCCATTGCTCCGCAGCTGCCCTTCCGGCGGGGCAAAGGGCGTTTATGGAGCAACCGATGCCAGGTCGACGGCGTCGACGGCGGCTAATCCCCCTCCCCAGCGGCCACCTTGTCGGTGGCAGGTACTAGGGTGGTTCCAAAGAGAAGGGGAGTGCCTCATGGAATACCAGAATTCCCAGCCAGCAGCGGCCCCGGTGCCCGGGCTGGCCGCCGACCTGCCGCTGCCCGGTGCCGGCCGCACCGTCATTTCCGACACCGCCGTCGCGAAGGTCGCGGGCATCGCCGCCCGCTCAGTCCCCGGCGTGCACTCCCTGGGGACGGGCCCGTCCCGCGCGCTCGGCGCCTTCCGGGACGCCGTCGGCAGCTCGGACCACGCCGCCGGAGTCCGCGCCGAGGTCGGTGAAACCCAGGTAGCCGTCGACATTGACCTGGTGGCGCTTTACGGCACACCCCTTCACGCACTGGCGGACCAGATCCGCGCCGCCGTGTACACAGCGGTCGAGGAACTCGTCGGGCTCCAGGTCATCGAAGTGAACATCGAGATCAACGACGTCTACGTGCCCGGCCCGGCGAAGCCCGGTGCTCCGGCCGAGACCCGGCCTTCAAGGGAGCCAATCCAGTGAATCTGACGGTTGCGGGAATCGCAATGGGCGCCTTCGTCGCGTTCATGTCCTTCCAGTTCGGCGTATGGGGTTTCCTGGGCGCCCTGCTGTTCATGGGGATCGGGGCCCTGCTGGGCCGCGCCGCGGAAGGGAAACTGGACCTGCGCAGCGTGCTTGATGCCCTCACAGGCCGGCGTTCCTCCTCATGAGCGGGACAGCTGGTGCGGTCCACGCCGCCGCGATGGCTGGACATACCCGGATCAGCACCCAGGCGCTCACCAGCGTGGCCCGGGCCGCCGCGGCAGAAGCCTTGGGCGTCACGCCGCATGAGGTGCGGGCCGAGTGGTCCGACGACGACGGGCTGTTGGCGCTGTCCCTGGTCTCGCCCATCACCCTCCCGCCCCTGACCGCGGTCCTGCGGGACTCCGGACGCGTCGCGGGCTTCGGCGGCTCCGTCTGGGACCGGTCCGTGGCCGCCAAGGCTGAGATCCTGCGCCGCGTGACCGAGCTGAGCGGTGCCCGGCTGAGCCGGGTCGACATCCGGATCAGCGGCGCCAGCGTGAGTGAAGGACGGCGGGTCCATTGAGCCACTCCACCGACCGGCGCTCCAGCGGCGGACACCACGTACCGCCCGCTCCCAGCGCCGCGCCGTCCGCCGGCAACCCGTCAGCTGCCGGGACGGACGTCGAGGGGATGGGCCAGGTCCTCAGACGCGAGACCCACTCCTCCCGGGCCGTGGCCTCGATCATCGCCGCCGTGCTCGTCATTGCGCTGTGTGTCTACGCCCTGCTGGAAACTGCAGTCCGGGCCTTGGGCCAGCCGCCCTGGCTCGTGGATCCGCAGACAGCCGCGGAGCAGGCCGTGGCGCTCCCGAACGGGGTCCGGCCGCTCTTGCTTGGCGTCGTGGGCGCGGTGCTGGTTATGGCAGGGCTGTTCTTCGTCCTGAACGCGGTGCTGCCGGGACGACGTGCCCGCCACCTCCTGCGGGACAACCGCGCCGCCGTCGTCGTGGACGACGAAGTGATAGCCTCCGCGCTCGCGCGGCGGGCACGGCTGGCCGCCAACGTGAGCCAGGAACAGGTGATGGTGACAGTGTCCCGACAGCGGGTCGAAGTCAACGTCCGTCCCACCTCCGGCATCCCGCTGAGACGGGATGCCGTCCTCGCAGCCGTCCAGGATGAGCTCCGGGACATGGGATTGTCGCCGACGCCGGAGGTCCGGATCAACGTGGCCTCGGCTGGGGTGGTCGGCGCATGAACGGCACCCCCAGAACCCTCAACCGGATCCTGATCGGCGTCCTCGGCTTCAAGCTCCTGGCCATCGGAATACTGCTCATCCTGCTGGCGAGCGTGCCCGCGGTCGCCGAATGGTGGCAGGGCTGGGCTGCCGGCGTTTGGAGCATCTGGCGCGACCTTTTTGAGCGCACGCGTTTCCCCGGGCGCGCGGAGAGTTGGCTGTGGATCTTCGTGGTCCTGGTGCTGCTGCTCGTGATTGGTGCCATGGTGGCCTGGGTTGCCCAGCAGGGCAAGGGCCGGGCCAACTTCCTGGTAACGGACGAGGATCCGGGCGAGGTGCCCGGAAGCGTCAGGATCGGCAGTGGAGTAGCCGAGCAGGCACTTCGGGCCGCGCTGGCAGACCGTCCGGACCTGGCCGGCACGAGCGTTGCCACCTATGAATTCCGCGGCGAACCGGCCCTGCGAATCAGGATCCAGCCCCGCCATGGAGTGGCCCCGCACCGGCTCGCAGCCGAGGTGTCCGCCCTTGTGGAGGCGCTCGACGTTGCGCTGGGAAAACGCACCCTGGTACTCATCCATATCGCCTCGGGTGCCCGGTCCAGGTTTGGTCGGGCCGAGCGGGTCCGCTGACCGGCGTGAGCTTCCGGTAGCATTTTTTGCCGGGCACTGTGGGGGCGCCCCGACGTCGGATTCCGTTGAATCGGCGCGGGCTGGCACACAAAACCGGCTGTGGCACAAGAGTCTCCTTCCAGTAAAGGTCCATGTAAACGCTTGCATTTCACGCCGGGTGGTGATTATTGTGATGGGCACCACACGAACGCACGGCCGTTTTATTGTCCGGTACTCAGCGAGGAGCCCCCAAGTATGAAAACACCGAAGTTCTTACTTCCCGTCGCCGCAGCAGGCGTCCTAGCCCTGACTCTCTCCGCCTGTGGCGGCGGAGCAGGCGGCACGACCGCCGCCGGCGCCGACGCCGAGCAGGGCCTCGACAGCCGCGGTCCCATCACCTACGTCCAGGGCAAGGACAACAGCAACGTGGTTCGTCCGCTGATCGAGAAGTGGAACGCGGCCCACCCGGATGAGAAGGTCACGTTCAAGGAGCAGACCGACCAGGCCGACCAGCAGCACGATGACCTCGTCCAGAACTACCAGGCCAAGAACCCCAACTACGACGTCGCAAGCGTCGACGTCGTGTGGACTGCAGAGTTCGCCGCCAAGGGCTGGCTGCAGCCGCTCAAAGACAAGATGGCCGTAGACACGGCGGGCATGCTGGAGCCCACCGTTGACGCAGGCTCCTACAAGGGGACGCTCTACACGGCCCCGGTGTCATCCGACGGCGGCATTCTCTACTACCGCACGGACCTCGTCCCCACGGCTCCCAAGACCTGGGACGAGATGATGGGCATGTGCTCCATCGCCGAGGAGAACGGCATCGGCTGCTTCGCCGGCCAGTACGCCAAGTACGAGGGCCTCACCGTCAACGCCTCCGAGGCCATCAACTCCGCCGGCGGTTCCGTGCTCGACGCGGACGGCAAGCCAAGCCTGAACACCCCCGAGGCCAAGGAAGGCCTCGAAAACCTCGCCACAGCCTACGCGGACGGCAACATCCCCAAGGAGGGCATCACCTTCCAGGAGGAGCAGGGCCGCCAGGCCTTCCAGGACGGCAAGCTCCTCTTCCACCGGAACTGGCCCTACGTCTACAACCTGGCCGCCACGGAAGGATCCTCGCAGGTCAAGGACGTCCTCGGCATGACCGCACTGCCCGGCAAGGACGGCCCCGGCGCCTCGACGCTGGGCGGACACAACGCAGCCATCAGCGTCTACTCGAAGAACAAGGCCACGGCCCTG
Source organism: Pseudarthrobacter leeuwenhoeki (assembly GCF_055412885.1). Classification (NCBI taxonomy): domain Bacteria; kingdom Bacillati; phylum Actinomycetota; class Actinomycetes; order Micrococcales; family Micrococcaceae; genus Pseudarthrobacter; species Pseudarthrobacter leeuwenhoeki. The sequence continues at coordinate 15,287 of NZ_JBVAYY010000009.1, forward strand.
GACTTCGTAAAGTTCCTCGTCAACGAAGAGAACCAGAAGTTCTTCGCCACCCAGGGCTCACTGGCCCCGGTCCTGGAGTCCCTCTACGCCGACCAGGAACTCGTCACCAAGCTGCCGTACCTCCCGGTGCTGAAGACCTCAATCGAGAACGCCGTGCCGCGTCCGGTCACCCCCTTCTACCCGGCAGTAACCAAGGCCATCCAGGAAAATTCCTACTCGGCCATCAAGGGCGAGAAGACCGTGGACGCGGCTTTGTCCGATATGCAGAAGTCCATCGAGTCCGCGAGCGCGGGACAGTAGCCTAGCCATGGCAACCGAATTGGGCCCGGCGCCGGTCAAGGAACCGGCGTCGGGCGGTACCCCGACCCACCACGCACCCAAGGGCGTGGGGGAGGACAACGCGATTGCGAGCCAGGGCAAGTGGGCCTCCTGGCTCCTGGCGCCCACCATGGTCGCGCTGGCCATTGTGATCGTTTACCCGATCATCAGCGCCATCGTGATGTCTTTCCAGAAGGACGCCGGCCTTGACCCCGACACGGGGCTCTTCACCGCCGGCGGCCCGGCCGGATTCTCGAATTACGTCAACTGGATTTTCCAGCAGTGCGCTGCTCCGGGCGGCGGAACCGTGGCGTGCCCGCCGGGAACCCTCGGTGCGCAGTTCTGGTCCGCCACCGGGACGACCTTCTACTTCACCATCATCACGGTGACGCTGGAGACGATCCTCGGCTTCTGGATGGCGATCATCATGGCGCGGACCTTCCGGGGCCGCAGCCTGGTCCGCGCAGCTGTTCTGGTGCCGTGGGCCATCCCCACCGCCGTCACGGCCCAGCTGTGGCTGTTCATCTTCGCTTTTGAAGGCATTGGCAACAAGCTGTTCAACACCACGATCCTGTGGACGGGCAGCGAAATCCCTGCCCGGTGGGCCGTCATCATCGCCGACACCTGGAAAACGACGCCATTCATGGCACTGCTGATCCTGGCGGGGCTGCAGATGATTCCAGCAGATGTCTACGAAGCGGCCAAGGTCGACGGCGCCTCTGCCTGGCAGCGGTTCCGGATGATCACCCTGCCGCTGGTGAAGCCGGCGCTGATGGTCGCAATCCTTTTCCGGACCCTGGATGCCCTGCGGATGTTCGACCTCCCGTACATCCTGACGGAAGGCTCCAACAACACCACCACGCTTTCCATTCTGGTGGTCAACCAGATCAGGCAAGGCTTCAACGCCGCCGCCGCCCTGTCCACCATCACATTCATCATCATCTTCATGGTGGCCTTCATTTTCGTCCGCTTCCTCGGAGCAAACGTCGTGGAGCAGCAACCCGGCACAGGTAAGGGGAAGAAATGACCGCCGCGACCGAACTCCGGGCCCGGCAGGACCAGGGCCGAAAAGCAGCCCAGAACCGCGAGAAATGGGCGAGCGTCCGCACCTATATCAGTGCGGCCGTCATCCTGATCTGGTGCCTCGCACCGGCGTACTGGATGGTGGTGACGGCGTTCCGCGACGTCGGCTTCACCTACGACACCTCGCTCCTGCCCACCCACGTGACGCTCGACAACTTCGTTACGGCCTTCGATACCTCATTCGGCAACCGGTTCGGCCAGGCGCTCCTGAACAGTGTGTTCATCGGTGTGACGGTGACGCTGATCTCGCTGGTGCTCGGCGTTTTCGCGGCCTATGCCCTGGCCCGGCTGAACTTCCGGTTCAAGTACCTGGTGCTGGGCTTCATCCTGGGGGCGTCCATGTTCCCCGGCGTCGCCCTCATCACCCCGCTGTTCCAGCTGTTCACCAATATCGGCTGGATCGGCACCTACCAGGCACTCATCATTCCGAACATCTCCTTCGTCCTCCCGCTGACGGTCTACACCATGACGTCATTCTTCCGGGAAATGCCGTGGGAGCTTGAGGAAGCGGCCCGGGTGGACGGCTGCACCCAGGGGCAGGCGTTCCGGCGGGTGATCATGCCGCTGGCGGCACCGGCCATCTTCACGACGGCGATCCTGGCGTTCATTTCCTCCTGGAATGAGTTCCTGATTGCCAGCCAGCTCTCCAATGATGCGACCCAGCCGGTGACGGTGGCCATTGCCAACTTTGCCGGGGCCCAGCCGCAGCAGATTCCCTACACGGCGATCATGGCCGCGGGAACGATCGTCACAATTCCGCTGGTCATCCTGGTGCTGGTCTTCCAGCGTAAGATCGTCGCGGGCCTCACCGCCGGCGCTGTGAAGTGACGGCCTGGCCATGAACACCAACCCGGGCCACGGTCTGGTCCGCAACGAACACCGCCGCGTCCGCTCCGCGGAGGATTTCGACATCATCATCGGTCTCCTCGGGTTCTGGGCACTTGTGCTGCTGGTCATCACCGTCTGGATGGAGGTGACCGCCCAGCCTGCGCTTGGCTGGGCTCTGGGCCTGCTGGCCATGGTGCTGGTCCTGTACGGCTTGATCCGGCTGCGCCGCCGCCTGCCGGAAAGGACGGCAACCCGCCGCAAGTGAACGCGGGGTCACTTTGCGCCCATCCCGAGGGGGTTTATGGGCGGCAAGTGACCCCGCGTTGCTTGGGAGGGGCATTTGTTGCCGTGCGGAGGCGGGGTAATGGAGTGCTTCGGAGGCCGTGAGTTGCCTCAGGAGCCAGTCGACAAGGGGACACGGTGGCAAAGGCAGCAGACAGGGCACAGCGCGGAGGACACTCCGGCGTCAGCATCGAGGATGTGGCCGCCGCCGCCGGAGTGTCCACTGCCACCGTGTCCCGCGCCGTCCGCGGCCTGCCCAGGGTTTCGCCGGCAACCCGGGAGAAAATCCTGGGCATCGCCGAGGACCTGGGCTACGTCGCCTCCTCCTCGGCGTCCGGGCTGGCCACCGGGCGCACCAAAACCATCGGCGTGCTGGCCCCCTTCGTCAGCCGCTGGTTCTTCTCCAAGGCCATCGAGGGCGCCGACCGTGAACTGCACGCCCGGCAGTACAACCTCTCGCTCTTCAACCTGGGCGGCCACGGCAGCCACCGTGAGCGGCTCTTCAGCAAGACCATGGTCTACAAGCAGATCGACGCGCTGCTGGTCCTGTGTATGGCGCTGACCCATGAGGAAATCGAACACCTGCAGAAGATCGACATCCCGTTGGTCGTCATCGGCGGCCACGTCGAGGAATGCCCCTACATCGCGATCGACGACTACGCCGCCGCCGCCACGGCCGTGCGGCACCTGATCGACCTCGGCCACACGGACATCGCCCTGCTGCACGGCGACGACGAAACCGACCTCAACTTCGACGTCCCCCGGGTCCGGATCAAGGCCTACCAGGACATCATGGCCGAAACCGGGCTGGACATCCGGGAGGAATGGGACGAACGGGGGGACTTCACGGTCCGCAGCGGCCAGGACGCCTTCCACCGGCTCTGGGACAGGCCCGGACCGAAGCCCACGGCAATCTTCTGCGCCTCGGATGAGATGGCCCTGGGGATCATCTTTGAAGCCACCCGGGCCGGGGTGAAGGTCCCTGAGGACCTCTCCGTCATCGGGATCGACGACCACGACTTTTCCGAGGCCATGGGTCTCACCACGGTCGGGCAGCGCCCGGACGAGCAGGCCGAACTGGGCACGAAAATGCTGCTGGACGAGCTCGACGGGATCGCCGGATCAGTGCGCTCCACGATAGCCCCGCACCAGCTGATTGTCCGAAGCACGACGGCGCCGCCCAGGAGCGCGGGGCGGCAGTCCTGAAGGGTGCCGCGCCGGGGATCCCCACCGTCACGCCGGCCGCCCGTGGCACCCGCCGGCCGGGCCCGGTGGCCTGTCAGGAAGCGCGGGCGAGCTGCCGGATCGGGATCCAGCGCGATGCCAGCCTGCGGTAGGCGGCGGCGGCCCCGGTCATGTCCCCTTCGGCCAGGCACTCAATGCCCAGCCGGACATCCATAGGCGAGTCATCCGGGTAGACCTTGTCCGCCACGCCGCCGTAGTCCAGTTCCACCACGGACTCCGGGTGGAAGAGCTCCAGCCATTCGGTGAGCTGGGTCAGGTCATCGAGCATGTCCAGGTCCGGCGCGGCCAGGGCCAGATGGGCCACAGCGTAGCCGACCCGCTCCAGGGCCTCCCCGATCGTCGCGCGGATGCGCACGGTAAGGATTCGCCCCTCGGATTCCACCACGTCCGTGGGGTCCGATTCCTTGAACAGACAGAACCAGCTGAAGGGGATGCCCCACGTGGACGCCCGGGTGTGCACGCGGCCCAGCCCGGAATGCGCCTGCACTTCATCGATGCGCTCCTGGTGCTTGTCGCGCTGCTCCTCCGGGATGAGCAGCTGGGCCAGCGGCCCGTGGATGCCTTCCATCAGGGCGTTCGCCGCCAGCCCGGCCCGGAGCACCAGCTGGCTGGGGCAGTACAGCAGCCGCTCCGGCGGTCCGGCGTCCGGAGCCCCGGCGTCGGGAGCCCCGGCGTCCGGAGCAGGGCCTGCCTCCGGGGCCGTGCCGCCGGGGGCAGTGCCGTCGCTCCGCGGGACGGCAACGACCCTGACCAGATCCGTCGCCCCGGTGGGGAACGGGTCCCCGCCCGGGCGGGTGATGCGGCCGAGGGAGGCCAGCAGCTCGGCTTTTTCGACGGCAGCCCGGGAAATGCTCCGGTCCCACGCCGCGCGCAGGGCATCGTGCTGGTCCGCCGGAAACGCCTCGAGGGGTTCGTAGACCCGCAGCGTGGAGGAGAACGGCAGCCCGGCCTGGCCGCGGTAGAGGTTTCCCGTCATTGGACCACGTCGCTTCCCTGGGCTGGACCCATCAGTCGCTCAGCTCGACAATCACGGGGGCGTGGTCCGAGGCGCCCTTGCCCTTGCGTTCCTCGCGGTCGATCGCGGCGCCGGTGACCCGGGCGGCCAGTGCGGGCGAGGCCAGGACGAAGTCGATCCGCATGCCTTCCTTTTTCGGAAAGCGCAGCTGCGTGTAGTCCCAGTACGTGTAGACGCCCGGCCCGGGGGTGTGCGGGCGGACAACGTCCTGGAAACCGGCGTTCTCAAACGCGTGAAAGGCCGCCCGTTCCGGTTCGCTCACATGGGTGAGGCCCCCGGTGCGGAAGTAGTCGATGTCCCAGACGTCGTCGTCCTGCGGGGCAATGTTCCAGTCGCCCATCAGGGCAATCTGCGCTTCGGGGTCCTCCTGGAGCCAGCCCTCGGCATGGGACCGCAGGGCATCCAGCCAGCTGAGCTTGTAGGGCATGTGTTCATCGTCGAGGGCCCGGCCGTTGGGAACATAGAGGCTCCAGACCCTGATCCCGCCGCAGGTGGCGCCGATGGCGCGGGCCTCCTGCACGGCGTCCTTGCCGTTCTTGCCGAAGACGGGCTGGTCCAGGAAGGTGCGTTCGACGTCGTCGATCCCCACCCGGGAGGCGATCGCGACGCCGTTCCACTGGCTCAAGCCGAAGTGCGCCACCTCGTAGCCCATGTTCTCGAACAGCTCCCAGGGGAAGTTCTCGTCCTTGCACTTGGTTTCCTGGATGGCCAGGACATCACAGTCGGTGCGCTGAAGCCAGGCTTCAACACGGTCGGCACGGGCGCGGAGCGAGTTCACATTCCAGGTAGCTATCTTCACAATCCCTAACTTACCGAACTTGGCTGCCGGACGAAGCTGCGTGCCGGCGACGCCCCTCTGGAATTTAGTAGGAAGTCCGAGTATATTCGGGAGCAGAAGATGGCGTGGGTCACACGCCCTGCCGTCACTTCGGCAATCACACGGTGCAAAGGAGCATTCCATCATGGTTCGCGAACTATCCCATTACATTGACGGACAGCATGTTGAAGGCACTTCGGGGCGCTTCAGCGATGTCTACGATCCGTGCACCGGCGAGGTCCAGGCGAGGGTTCCCCTGGCCAGTGCCGAGGAAGTCCGCAACGTGGTCTCCAACGCGGAAAAGGGCCAGCTCGAATGGGCGGCCCTGAACCCGCAGCGCCGCGGGCGGATCCTGCTCAAGTTCGTCGACCTGGTCAACCAGAACCTGGACGAACTCGCCACGCTGCTGTCCTCGGAACACGGCAAGACCTTCCTCGACGCGAAGGGTGACATCCAGCGCGGCATCGAGGTCGTGGAATTCGCCGCAGGCGCCCCGCACCTGCTCAAGGGCGAATTCTCGGACAACGCCGGAACCGGCGTCGACGTCCACTCGCTGCGCCAGCCGCTCGGCGTCGTCGCCGGGATCACGCCCTTCAACTTCCCGGCGATGATCCCGCTCTGGAAGTCCGGCCCGGCGCTCGCCGCGGGCAACTCCTTCATTCTCAAGCCGTCCGAGCGGGACCCCTCCGTGCCGCTGCGTCTCGCGGAACTCTTCACCGAGGCGGGGCTGCCCGCCGGTGTCTTCAACGTCGTCAACGGCGACAAGGAAGCGGTCGATGCGCTGCTGGAGGACCCCCGGGTCCAGGCCATCGGCTTCGTCGGCTCCACGCCGATCGCGCAGTACATCTACACCACCGCCGCCGCGAACGGCAAACGCGCCCAGTGCTTTGGCGGGGCCAAGAACCACATGGTCATCATGCCCGACGCCGACCTGGACATGGCCGCGGACGCTCTGATGGGCGCCGGTTTCGGCTCCGCCGGCGAACGCTGCATGGCGATCTCGGTGGCCGTGCCGGTCGGCAAAGCCACCGGTGACGCGCTGGTCGCCAAGCTGGAGGAGCGGATCGCGGACCTCAAGGTCGGCCACAGCCTCGCCAAGGACTCGGACTTCGGCCCCGTCGTGGCGGCCTCCGCCAAGGAACGGATCGAAGGCTACATCCAGGCCGGCATCGACGAGGGCGCCACCCTGCTGGCCGACGGTCGCGGCCTCAAGGTCGAGGGCTACGAGGGCGGCTTCTGGGTCGGCCCCACCCTCTTCGACAACGTCACGAAGGACATGACGATCTACAAGGAAGAAATCTTCGGCCCGGTGCTGAGCGTCCTCCGGGCGGAGGACTACGACGAGGCCCTGCGCCTGTGCAGCGAGCACGAATTCGGCAACGGTGTGGCCATCTTCACCCGCGACGGCGACTCCGCCCGCGACTTCGCCAGCCGGGTCCAGGTGGGCATGGTGGGCATTAACGTCCCCATCCCGGTGCCGATCGCCTACTTCACCTTCGGCGGCTGGAAGGCCTCCGGCTTCGGTGACCTCAACCAGCACGGGGCGGACGCCTTCCGCTTCTACACCAAGACCAAAACGGTCACCACCCGCTGGCCCTCCGGCATCCGCACCGGTGCCAGCTTCGTGATGCCGGAAGGCAGTTGATGACGGGCAGGCATTCCTCCGACGCCACGTCGGAGGAGGTGCTGTTCGAACGGCGCGGCGGCCTCGGTGTGGTCACGCTCAACCGGCCCCAGGCCGTCAACGCGCTCACCGCGGGCATGGCATCGGCCATGCTGGTCCAGCTCACCCTCTGGGCAGATGACGACGCCGTGGCGGCGGTGCTGGTCCGCGGCGCCGGTGACCGGGGGCTGTGCGCCGGCGGCGACATCGTGGCCATTTACCGGGACATGCTCGAGGGCGGCGACGCGACGGCTGACTTCTGGGCCGAGGAATACCGGATGAACGCGCTCATTTCGGGCTACCCGAAGCCGTACGTGGCGTTCATGGACGGACTGGTCCTCGGCGGCGGAGTGGGGATCTCCGCGCACGGCTCGGTCCGGATCGTCACCGAACGGACCCGGATGGGCATGCCGGAGACCACCATCGGGTTTGTGCCCGACGTCGGCGGAACCCTGCTGCTCTCCCGCTCGCCGGGGGAGTCCGGCACCCATGCGGCCCTCACCAGCGCGCACCTGAGCGGCGCCGACGCCCTGTTCCTGGGGCTCGCGGACCACTTCGTTCCGTCCGCGAAGCTCGCGGACCTTGCCGAGGCGCTGGAGAGCGAAGCAGCGGACGACGCCGTCGCGCGCTTCGCCGAGGAGGCCCCGCCCTCCGTCCTCGCAGCCCAGCAGGAATGGATAGACGCCTGCTATTCGAGTGACGACGCCGGGGAGATCGTGCGCCGGCTGCGGGCAGTGGGCGGGGAAGCATCCGATGCCGCCGACACCATCGAAGCCAAGTCGCCGACCGCCGTGAAAGTCGCGCTGGAATCCCTGCGCCGGGTCAGGGGACTGGGCCTCGAGGAAGCCCTGGAACAGGAGTACCGGGTGGGCCTGCGGTTCCTCTCCGGTCCCGACTTCCGCGAAGGCATCCGCGCCCAGGTGGTGGACAAGGACCGCAGCCCGCACTGGCAGCCCGCCACGCTGGCGGACGTCAGCCGCGACGACGTCGAATCCTATTTTGCTCCGCTGGGCGACCGTGAACTGATGCTTTCGAAGGAGCGCAACAATGTCTGAACCATCGACGGCTGAACCGGGCCGGCCCGGGGCGCAGAGCGGCCCCGTCGCCTTCCTCGGCCTGGGCCACATGGGCGGGCCGATGGCCATCAACCTGGTCAAGGCCGGCTACACCGTGACCGGCTTCGACGTGGTGCCGGCCGCCCTGGAAACTGCCCGGGCGCACGGCATCGCCACTACGGACACCGCCGCCGAGGCCGTGGCCGGCGCAACCGTCGTCCTGACCATGCTGCCCAGCGGCAAACACCTGCTGGATGCCTACCGCGGCACCCCGGGACAGCCGGGACAGCACGGCCAGCCGGGCCAGCCCGGCCTGCTCGCCACCGCAGCCCCCGGCACCCTCTTCCTGGACTGCTCCACCATCAACGTGGATGAGGCCCGGGAGGCGGCCGAACTCGCCGTGGCGGCGGGGCACCGTGCCGTCGATGCCCCGGTTTCCGGCGGGGTCGTCGGGGCCGAAGCGGGTACCCTGACCTTCATGGTGGGGGCACTTCCGGCGGACTTCGAGGCGGTCAAGCCGATGCTCGAGGTGATGGGCAAGCGTGTGGTCCACTGCGGGGAACATGGCGCAGGACAGGCTGCGAAGATCTGCAACAACATGATCCTCGGCGTCTCGATGATCGCGGTCAGCGAAGCCTTTGTGCTGGGCGAGAAGCTGGGACTGACCCACCAGGCACTGTTCGACGTCGCCTCCGCGGCCTCGGGCCAGTGCTGGGCGCTGACCACCAACTGCCCCGTGCCAGGGCCGGTGCCGGCGAGCCCCGCCAACCGCGACTACCAGCCCGGCTTCGCCGGGGCCCTCATGGCGAAGGACCTCAAGCTGGCACTCAACGCGCTCCAAAGCACGGGCGTCGCCGCCAGGCTGGGTCCGCTCGCGTCCGAAATCTACGATAGCTTCGCCGCGGACGGCGGGGCGGGCCGGGACTTCTCCGGCATCATCACCGACATCCGGGACAAATCCGGACACTAGCCGGGTCTGATCACCGGGAAGCCGGACACCAAATATTTCTGAACAGCAGCTGAGGGGACAGGCATGACGGAGCAGTACACAAACATTCTGGTGGAGCGCCGTGGCCGGGTGGGGCTCGTGACGCTCAACCGGCCGGAGGCGCTGAACGCCCTCAACAAGGCCACCATGGACGAACTCGTGGCCGCCGTGTCGGCCATGGATGTGGACCCCGGGGTGGGGGCGGTCGTGCTGACCGGCTCCGCCAAGGCCTTCGCGGCCGGGGCGGACATCAAGGAAATGCAGTCCAAGGGCTACATGGACATGTATGCAGAGGACTGGTTCCGCGGCTGGGAAGACTTCACCCGGCTGCGCATCCCGGTGGTCGCGGCCGTGTCCGGGTTCGCCCTGGGCGGCGGTTGTGAGCTCGCGATGATGTGCGATTTCATCATTGCCGGGGACAACGCCAAGTTCGGCCAGCCGGAAATCAACCTGGGCGTGCTGCCCGGCATGGGCGGCTCGCAGCGCCTCACCCGCGCTGTGGGCAAATCCAAGGCGATGGACATGATCCTGACCGGACGCTTCATGGACTCCGCAGAAGCCGAACGCGCAGGCCTCGTGTCCCGTGTGGTGCCGGCCGCCGACGTGGTGGACGAGGCCCTGAAGGCCGCCGCGGTGATTGCCTCCAAGTCCAAGCCGGTGGCGATGGTGGCCAAGGAAGCCGTCAACACCGCCTTCGAGACCGGGCTGGCCCAGGGTGTGCTGTTTGAACGGCGGGTGTTCCACTCGCTGTTCGCCACCGAGGACCAGAAGGAAGGCATGGCAGCCTTCGCGGAGAAGCGCCAGCCGGACTTCACACACCGCTAGCCAGGGACGCACGGACCTTCCTGCGATGCGGGAAGCCGTCCATGATGCGCAAAAGCCCTGCCGCCGCCGGATTCCGGTAGCGGCAGGGCTTTTGCGCGTCGTCAGGCCGGATCCGCCGCGTGCGCCCCGCGCTCTCCGCGGCTACCTCTTTTAGGAGGTAGTTGGATGTCCATGCTTTTCGTTACCGTGAGTTTAGTCACAAATCCGTGCATCGAGGCTGACATCAAAGGAGATAGTTATGACTTCAGTTTCACCGACTTCACCGGCCGGGCCGCAGGCGCCGCCCAGCAAGAAGACGCTGCGCAAGGTTGCCTTCGCCAGCGCCGCCGGAACCACCATCGAGTTCTACGACTTCTTTATCTACGGCACCGCCGCCGCCCTGGTCTTCCCGGTCGTGTTCTTCCCGGCGCTGGGACCCGCGGCCGGCACCATCGCCTCCTTCGGCACGTTCGCCGTCGCCTTCTTCGCCCGTCCCGTCGGCGCGATCATCTTTGGCCACTACGGAGACCGGATTGGCCGGAAGAAAACCCTAATCACCACGCTGCTCATGATGGGCATCGCCACCGTGATGATCGGACTCATTCCGGACGCCAACACCATCGGTGTGGCAGCGCCCATCATGCTGGTGGCGCTCCGCTTCGTGCAGGGCCTCGCTGTTGGTGGCGAATGGGCCGGCGCCACGCTCCTTGTTGCCGAATATGCTCCCGTGGGAAAACGGGGGCTGTTCGGCTCCTTCCCGCAACTCGGCCCCTCGGTTGCCTTCGCCCTGGCCAGCGGCACATTCCTCCTCACCAACCTGACGCTGGGGGACAAGTCCGAAGCCTTCTTGACGATCGGCTGGCGCGTGCCGTTCATCCTCAGCGCAGTGCTCGTCCTCGTGGGCCTGTGGGTGCGGCTGAGCATCGAGGAAACCCCGGTCTTCAAGAATGCCGCCAAGGTCACCAGTACCAGCACCAAGTTGCCCATCTTCGAATCCATCAAGCGCCAGCCGCGAGAAATCCTCCTCGCCGGCGGCTCCTTGACGCTCCTGTTCGCGTTGTTCTACATTGGCACCGCCTACCTCACCAGCTTTGCCACGAGCCCCACCGGCATGGGTCTGAGCCGGGTGGAAGTGCTGAGCACCGGCATCGTCGCATCGCTGTTTGTCGCCGTAGCCACCCTGGCCTCCGGCGTCCTCTCGGACCGCTTCGGCCGCAAGAAGGTCATCGCCACCTCCTGCATCCTGGCCGTGCCGTGGTCCCTCATGCTGTTCCCGATCCTCAGCGCGAACACCGTCTTCGCCTTCGGTCTCGGCCTCACCGTCACCCTGGTGATCTTCGCCATCGCCTACGGCCCCGCCGGGGCTCTTCTGCCGGAGCTCTTTGAGACCCGCTACCGCTACACCGGCGCCGGCATGGGCTACAACCTCGCCGGCGTTATCGGCGGAGGCATTGTCCCCCTCGTGGCGGCCCAGCTCGCCGTCACGACCGGTGCGTGGTCCATCGGGATCCTGCTCGCCGGGATCGGCGTGTTCAGTGTGCTCTGCACCCTGGCCCTGCCCAACCGCGAAAAGCAGGGGCTGGACGACGGCGGTCCGCAGACCTCCTCGAAGCACGTGGAAGAGGCAGCATTTATCGAGCCCGTCGCCGGTCCCTAGGGATCTGAGCCGGGGTCAATCGAGACTGCGGGTTCCGGGTATTGGGGGATCCGCGGGCGGGGGCGGGGTTGCCGGTGAAAACCGGCAGCCCCGCTTTACGGGATGAGTCCGAGCCGGCGGGCCGCGGACACGGCCTCGAGCCGGTTGTGCGCGGAGAGCTTGGCCATCGCGTTTTGCAGGTAGCTCTTGACCGTCACCGCTTTCAGGCCCAGGCGTTCCGCGGTTTCCTGGTAGGAACAGCCCAGCGCCACCTGCGCCAGCACATCAAGTTCACGGCGGGCCAGCGTAGCCGTCGGATGGATGCCGACGGCGGACGGCGGCGCCAGATGACCGCCGATGATGTCCAACTGCCGCGCCAGGTCAGGATCGGACACCGTGCCGGCCAGGGACCGCAGCTCGGCATGGGCTTCCCGGACGTGCTCCAGCCAGATCCGGTCCAAGGCCTGGGCAGGCTCGGCCCGTGCCGTATTGATAATCGAGACCCGCCGGTCCACCTCGTCCCGGACGCGGAGCTCAGCAGCGATCTCGGCGGCCGCCTCCATCGCCTCGCACAAAGCGTTCTCGCCCAGCGGGGCGCTGTCCCTGCTGGCGATGTACAGCACCGCGCGTGACCGGCCCTGGACCACCACAGGGACGGCCGCCATTGAGGTCAGGCGTTCCCGCCGGACGGCGAGGTCGTATTCATGGGTGATTCCCTCGGAGGCGATGTAGTCCTCGACGTGGTAGGGCCGCCGCTGGGTGAAGACGCGGCCGCCGAGGCCCGTGCCGGGGACGACGACGAGCTGTTGCAGGCTGGACGTGGCGGTGCCAAGGAAGTCCGTCAGCTGCAGCAGTTCGCCGCTGGCCAGCCCGGCGAAAAGCACGGCGGGCCGGAACTTGCCGGAGAGCAGGCGCAGGGAGGCGCGGAGCAGCTCCCTGTCATCGGGGCGGGAATAGGCGTTCGGCTGCATGAGTCCTCTCCTGGTGCCGCTAAGCCCGTCACTGCGATGTGGCGGGAAGTCAGTGTTGAGGCCTGCCGGCCCGGGCTAGTCGCTGAAATCGCCGGCGTTGCGGCGGAAGGTGCCCAGGATCCGGATCAGCTGGTCGACATCCTGCGCCGCGAAGCCGGACTGGGCGAAGACCTCGGCGTTCAGTGCCGCCGTCGCCCTTTTAGCCAGCGTACGCCCTTCCTGGGTGAGTTCAATGAGGGTGGTGCGTCCGTCCGTGGGATGCGGCGAGCGGTTCACCAGCCCGGCGCCCTGCAGCCGGTCGACGGCGTTCGTCACCGAGGTGGGATGGACCTGCAGCAGCGCGCTTGCCTTGTTCATGGGCAGCGCGCCGCTGCGGGCGAAGCTCAGCAGGGCGAGCAGTTCGTAGCGGGCAAACGTCAGCCCGAACGGCTTCAGGATGCCCTCGATCCGGGCCAGCAGGATCTGCTGGGTCCGCATGATGGCGGTGATGGCCGCCATCGGTGCGGCGACGTCGGACCAGCCGTGACGTTCCCAGTTCAGCCGGGCGTCAGCGATTGGATCACGCGGCAGCGGCGTTGACACGGAGCCCCCAGCTTCTCATCCTGCATCTCATGGGATTCAGCCTAGCTTCCGGCGGGGCTTTTCAGGCCGGGGAAGTCGGCTTCGGAGTACTCGGTGCCGAGGCCGGCCGGGACGGTCCCGCCGCCGTGGCGCAGTTCTTCGCTGTTGCGCAGCTCGACACGCCGGATCTTGCCCGAGATGGTCTTGGGCAGTTCGGCGAATTCCAGCCGGCGGATCCGCTTGAACGGGGCCAGATGGTCGCGGCAGTACCGCAGGATGTCCTCGGCAAGTTCCGGGCCGGCCTCGTGCCCGGCCGCCAGGACCACAAACGCCTTGGGCACCGAGAGCTTGAGCGGGTCCGGGGAGGGGACGACGGCGGCCTCGGCCACCGCCGGGTGCTCGATCAGCACGCTTTCCAGCTCGAACGGGGACAGCCGGTAATCGGAGGACTTGAAGACGTCGTCGCCGCGGCCCACATAGGTGATGATGCCGCGCTCGTCCCGGCTCGCCATGTCACCGGTGTGGTAATAGCCGTCGCGGAACGCATCCGCCGTCTTTTCGGGATCACCGTAGTACGCCTTCATCAGCCCGACGGGGCGGGGGTCAAGGCGCAGGCACAGCTCGCCGTCGTCGCCCTCCTCACCCGTCGCCGGGTCCACGAGCACGACGTCGTAGCCGGGCAGCGGCTTGCCCATGGCGCCGATCTTGATCGGCTGGCCGGGGGTGTTGGCGATCTGCACCGTGGATTCGGTCTGGCCGAAGCCGTCGCGGATGGTCTGTCCCCAGGCGCGCTGGACCTGGTCGATCACCTCGGCGTTGAGCGGCTCGCCGGCGGAGACCACCTTGGTGGGCGGGTTCTTCAGCAGGGTCAGGTCGGCCTGAATGAGCATGCGCCAGACCGTGGGCGGGGCGCAGAAGCTGGTCACGGACTCGCGGTCCATCTGCTCCATGAGTGCCTTGGCATCGAAGCGTTCGTAGTTGTAGATGAACACACAGGCTTCGGCGATCCAGGGCGTGAAGACGTTGGACCAGGCGTGCTTGGCCCAGCCGGGCGAGGCCACGTTCAGGTGCACATCGCCGGGCTCCATCCCGATCCAGAACATGGTGGACAGGTGGCCCACCGGGTAGGAGGTGTGCGTGTGCTCCACGAGCTTGGCCTTGGAAGTGGTTCCCGAGGTGAAGTAGAGCAGCAGGGTCTCGTCGGCCCGGGTCGGCGCGTCCGGGGTGAAGGCCTCCGGCGCGCCGGAGGATTCGCTGTACTGCAGGTCGGCTTTGTTGACGGCGGTGTTGCCGGGGTCACCGCTGATTTCGATCAGGGTGTAGTCGCCCGGGACCTCGTCGAACTTCTCGATATTGGCACTTCCGACGGCGGCCCAGTTCGCGCCGCCGCGCTCCACCCGGTCCTTGAGGTCCGCCGGCCCCATCAGGGTGGTGGTGGGGATCATAACGATGCCCAGCTTGATGCCGGCGAGCATCAGTTCCCAGAGTTCCACCTGGTTGCCGAGCATGATGATCATGCGGTCACCGCGCCGCACACCCTGGTTGCGCAGCCAGTTTGCCACCTGGGCCGAGCGCCGGGACAGGTCCTCGTAGCTGCGCCGCGTGGCAGAGCCGTCCTGCTCCACGATGACGAGGGCCGGGTTGTTCGCTTTGGCCGGGTCCGCCGCGATCTGGTCGAACCAGTCCAGGGCGAAATTGAAGTGCTCAAAGCGCGGCCACTGGAACTCCCGGCGCGCCGACTCGTAGTCCTTGCGGAGGTCAAGCATGCGGTCGCGTGCTACGCGGAATTCCTCAGTGACTGTCATGGTGCACCTTTCAAAGTCTGGTGGCGCAGCCGCTTCAAGCCCGGCGCCGTTGCCCGGAGATCACGAATTGTCTAGTGATCCCCATCACTGTGCAATATACTAGGACATCCAATGGTTTGGAAGCGCCGACCCGGTTCATGACCGGATCACTACGAAGGGATACATGCCCGTGCAGCCACAAGGACGTGCCAGCGGACAGAGTTTTACTAAGGATGACGCAGCGCCTGAAGGCGTGGCGGCACCGCCCTACCCGGATGCCGATCTGATGTACATCGTCGACCTGCTGCCACCGGAGGAACAGTCCCGTTACCTGGAGATCCGTGACTTCCTCCAGTCCCGGATCCGGGCGGCCTCGATCGATTACTGGAACCGTGAGGAATTCCCTTTTGGGCTGCTCGCCGAGCTTGGCAAGTACGGCCTGGGCAACCTGCAGACGGACGGGTCGTCCAAGCTGTTCAAGGGCCTCATGTACGTCGAGGTGGCCCGCGCCGATGTGTCCCTCTCGGCCCTCGTGGGGATCCACAATGAGCTGATCGTCGGCATCATCGACCAGCTCGGCTCTGAGGAACAGAAAGCGCGCTGGCTCCCGGGGCTTACCGCCCTGACGCAGATCGGCGCCTTTGCCCTGACCGAGCCGGACCACGGCTCGGACATAGCGGGCGGGCTGGCCACCACGGCACGGCTGGAGGGCGGAGAGTGGGTCATCAACGGCGCCAAGCGCTGGATCGGCGCCGGCACCATTGCGGACTTCGCCGTGGTGTGGGCGAGGGACGTCGCGGACCAGCAGATCAAGGGCTTCATCGTCGAGACGGACCGCCCCGGCTACACCGCCACCAAGATCTCGAATAAAATCGGGCTGCGGATCATGCAGAACGCGGATATCGTGCTCGACGAGGTCCGCATCCCGGAGTCCAACCTGCTCCCCGGGGCCACGGACTTCTCCAAGGCCAATGAGCTGTTGCGCGATTCGCGCGCCTGGGTGGGCTGGCAGGCCGCCGGAATCCAGCTGGCCGCGTTCGACGTCGCGCGTTCCTATTCGCTGGAGCGGAAGCAGTTCGGCAAGGAACTGGCGCGCTTCCAGCTGATCCAGCAGCAGCTGGCCGAGATCCTGGGCAACGCATCCTTGTCGCTGTCGCTGATGGCGCAGCTGGCCAGGATCCAGGAGGACGGCAAGCTCGAGATGGTCCAGGCAGCGATGGCCAAGTCCACCACCACCCGGCTGGCCCGGGCATCGGTGGCGATGGGCCGCTCGCTGTTGGGCGGCAACGGGATCAGCAGCGACTACGAGATGGGCAAACTCTTCGGCGATGCCGAGATCCTGTACACGTATGAGGGCAGTTACGAGATCAACTCGCTGATCGTGGCCCGGGCCGTGACGGGGAAGTCCGCGTTCGTCTAACGCAATGAGGTGCCGGCCGGGATGATCCTGACCGGCATCTCAGTGCCGCAGGGTCCCCGGGTCCCGCGGGACCCGGTCAGGGCAGGAACCGATTTCTCCGGATTCCGGACCAGCACCTCCAGCATTTTCCATTCCGTCGGAGTGAGCCGGATGTCTCGGCCGTCGCGGGCGACACGGTGCTTTCCGAGATCCATGGTGAACGCCTCTGTTGTGACGCCCGGTTCCTGGTCCGGGCCGGCGCTGCGGCGCACAAGGCGCGCAGCCGCGCCGGAGTTCATCCAGCCGAAAGGCTTCGTGATGCAGTCGTCGGCGCCGGCGTCCAGGGCGTCCATGGACCCGTCGTCGCGCACACGATCGCATCGTTCCGGCTGACCTCACCGCGCCCCCAAACAACGACAAACGCCCCTCCCGAGGAATCCTCGATCGGGGCGTTTGTGGACTTGGGGAAAGCATGGCGGCCGGCTGGCCGGTGCTGCTATCCGGAGTATTTAGAGCGGGCGGATGTTCTCGGCCTGCGGGCCCTTCGGGCCCTGGGTGACGTCGAACTCGACCTTCTGGTTCTCGTCCAGCGAGCGGTAACCGCTGCTGGCGATTGCCGAGTAATGCGCGAAAACGTCGGCCGACCCGTCATCCGGGGCAATGAAGCCAAAACCCTTTTCAGCGTTGAACCATTTAACTGTGCCTGTAGCCATGCCATATCCTTCTGAAATGCTGCTGATCTCCGGCGGCCCTGAGGCCAACGGCTGCGGAGACATTCGTCCGCTGTTGCCAAACCTACGGGGCCGGGGGCCGCGGTGCAAGGGTCCAACGGGGGCATTTCGTCCCGTCCCGGGACTATAGTCGGGGCAATATGACAACAGTGTCGGTGGTTATCCCGACCCGGAACGACGCCGAGATGCTCGCTGTCTGCCTCGCCGCACTCGCCCGGCAGACCCGGCCGGCCGATGAAATCGTCATCATTGACTACGCCAGCACGGACAACACCGCGGAGCTCTGCGCCGCCGCCGGGGCCCGGCGGATCGCCGTCGAACTCCCGGGTATCGCCGCCTCCACGGCGTACGGATTCGACGAGGCGCGCTTCGAGCCGATTGCCAGGCTGGACACGGACTCGATCCCGCCCGCGGACTGGCTCGAACGGGTCGTAGCCGTCCTGGAAGAGGCAGGCCCGCTGTCCGCCGTGTACATTCCCAGGTATTTCTGGGCCATCGGAGGACTGCTGGGTCATCCTCCGCTGTTCGGCTCGAATTTCGCCCTCCGGTCCGACGTCTGGGACCGGATCCGGGGTTCCGTGCATCGGGGCCTTCCGCCAGTGCACGATGATCTGGACATTTCCTACCAGATCCCGCCCGAAGTCACGGTGGTCGCCGACCCCACCCTGCGCGTGCAGGTCTCGGCCCGGCCGCTGGCGAGCTGGCACTCCTTCGGGCGCCGGCTGTCGATGGCGTGGACCACTTTCGGTGTCGAGCTCAAGCAGGAGGCCCCGTTCCGGCGGCGGCGGCGCCGCCGTCTTTGGGAACGCGACCACCGGCGCTAGGCGGGTCCGTAGTGCGCGATCAGGTCGCGGCTCATCTGGTGCGGCGAGGTCTCACTCGGGCTGCCGCGGTACACCGCGATGCGGGCGCCGATGGACTGCGCGAAGCGACGGTGCAGCGCCAGCGGCCAGAGGTCGTGTTCTCCGACAGCGACGAGCTTCGGCAACGCCGCCGCCGCCAGCACCGCTCCCAGATCCGGCGCGTGCTGCATCAGTCCGACGATGTCGCGCACGGAACTCCGGCGGGTGAAACGCGCCCACGAAGTCGATGTCGTGAAAGTACTCGACGCCGGTAATCGGGTCGACGTTGAAGAGGGAGTTCTCGCTGGCCTTCACCGAGTGCATCAGCACACGCCAAGTCCACACCGGAACCCGCCCCAGGACGTTCCGCGCCCGGCGGGCCACAGCGAAGCTGCCACCCGGTTCTTGCGGCCGGTGCCGGGACAGCTGAAAGGACGGCTGGTGGTGCGTTGGCTGGCGGGCCGGTGGGGTCATATTCCCATTTTATCTGGCACAACTGTGCTACAGCTGTAAGGCGGGCCTGCTCTGGCCCGGGGCCCGGTGCGGGCGGCGGCACGGCATGCCCGGGTCACGGCTCCTCGCGGATGGTGCCGGCCGCGCCGTCGACGGTGACCGTCTGGCCGGTCCGCAGCCGGGTGGTGGCGTCCGGGACGCCCACGACGGCCGGGATGCCGTACTCGCGGGCCACCACGGCCCCGTGGGATATAACCCCGCCCATTTCCATGACGAGCGCGCCGGCCGTGAGGAACAGCGGCGTCCAGCCGGGGTCCGTCGAGGGGGCCACCAGGATTTCGCCGGGTTCCAGGTGGGCGCCCACCGGGTCCATGATCACCCTGACCCGTCCGGTGGCGGTGCCTGCCGAGGCCGGTGTTCCTGCCATGGCCCCGGACTCCGGTGACTTCGCCATCATGGCGGCCTCGACGTCGGTGCCGTCCGAGAGCAGCAGCCGCGGGATGCGCCGGCGTCGCAGTTCAACGTCGTACAGCCGGCGGCGGTCCGCGATGATGCCGTGCAGGTCCGCGCCGCGCAGACCCACACGGATCTCGTCGAAGTCGAGGAAGAATACATCATCGGCGGCGGCGATGGTGCCGGTCGAGGCCATGTCCGCCCCGATCCGCTGCAGCTGCCGGTGCATTTCGCCGAGCACCAGCACGATGTCGAACTTGGGAAGTTCGCGCAGTCCGGCCAGTTGCCGCACGCGGCGCAGGCTGAACTCCAGCGCCCGGGCGCGCCAGGGGCTCCGGGCCCGCGCCTTCTCCACCAGGCTGCGGATCCTGTCCTCCGCATGCTCAGCGGCCCCGGCAAACTGCCGGTCGGGAGCCTGCTCCGGATCCTCGACCCGGAGGTAGTTGGAGATCACGCCGAGGATGTGGTCGGGCTGCTCGGACCAGCGGGGCATGCCGAGGTCTATTTCCGCCACGGCGCGGTGGCCGTAGCGGGCGAGGAAGCCGCGCACCCCGGCCTGGGCCTGGGGCGGCAGCGCGCCGGCGAGATATGCGGCGGACAGCTCCTCGGGGCGCTTCGCCAGGAATTCCCCGCGCGACACCGGGTCATCGCCGATGGCAACGGCGAGCTGCCACAGTTCCAGGTCCATTTCGGTCGTGATGTTGTGGGGCAGGCCGCGCAGGACAGCTTCCAGCTCCCGGGGTGGCGCGATGCCGCGCAGCAGCCGCCGGGCGACGGCCAGCATGATGTAGCCAACGGACGGGCCCGGGAGGGTGGCCCGGATCAGTCCGTCAACCGTCCGGCCCATGATCTGCTCGGTGAATTCGAGCCGCCGGGCGGAACTGGCGGGTTCGGCCAGCCGGAGCGCGGATTCGAGCTCCCTGCTATAGTTCTTCGCCCGCCGCAGCTCAGCGGCGGGCCGGCAAGCGGCCCGGATCATGGCGGGAATGAGCCCCGCGATGAGGCCGAGGCTGCCTTTTTTTTCGGTGCTGCCGGTGCGCCCGGGCGGTGGCGGGAGGCTGCGCCGGGCCCCGGCCTTGCGCAGGGTTCGCAGGAACGGGCGTTCGACAATGCCGAACCTCGGATCTTCGAGCAGGGCCGGGAGCACGGCACCGGATCTTCCGTCCGCGAGGGGGAGCATCCGCAGGAGGTAGGCGCGGCCGGACTTGCTGCGGACCACCGGCGTCAGGTCCACGTACATCCGCATCCCAGGGTTGACGTACCGCCACGGCCCCTTGCGGTTCCGCATCACGCCGAGGACGGCCAGACCCAGCGGCGTGATCGGCCGGGTCAGCCCCTGGAAGAGGGTGCCGCAAAGGTACACCCGGGTGGGGGCGCCCGCGCCGGCGGCGGCGTCTTCGGGCGCGGGCTCGGGCAGCGGATACAGCGTGGTGATGGCGCGTGACTGGGTGAGCCAGCTCCGGCCGTCGGTGCCGACCGCCCATTCGACGTCCTGGGGCGCCCCGAGGAGGTGCTGGACGCGGGTTCCCAGCGCAGTGAGTTCCTGCAGCTGGGTCCCGCTCAGGGCCGGGGCGCGTCCGGGGACCGTCCTTCCCGGCGTTCGAAGCCTGACCGCGCCGGAGGCCGTGTCCAGCACGAACTGGTCCGGGTTGACCGCTCCCGAGACCACGGCCTGCCCCGAGCCCGGGCTCGCTTTGATGACGGTCTCCGTCCGGGTCCCGGTGACGGGGTTTGCGGTGAACAGCACTCCGGCCGAGGCGGCGTCGACCATGGCCTGGACGACGACGGCGAGCCCGACGTCGCGGTTGCTGATCCCGCAGGCGGACCGGTACGCCACCGCCCGGTCGCTCCAGAGGGACGCCCAGCAGCGCCGGACCGCGGCGACCACGGCGTCGGCGCCGATCACGTCGAGGTAGGAGTCCTGTTGGCCGGCGACGCTGGCGAAGGGCAGGTCTTCCGCCGTGGCGGAGGAGCGGACGGCCACCGCCAGGGTTCCGCCCATGTCCGCGTAGGCGGCGCGGACGGCGGCATCCACCGCGGGCGGGATCGGCGCTTCCTCAATCAGCGCCCTGGCCCGCGCGGCAACAGTGCCCGGCGCTGCCCCGGATGCCGGGGTTCCCGCCCCAGACCGCGGCGCGTCGAGCTCGGCTGCGAGGGCTGCGAGTCCGGGTGGTTCGGCCAGTTCGTAGGCAACGGTGGTCAGGCAGAACCCGAGCGGCACCGGCAGTCCGGCCGCCACCAGCTTGCCGAGGTTCAGGGCCTTGCCGCCCACCAGTTGCAGGGGCGCCGTGCCGGTCCCGCTGAGGTCCAGCACGAGGTGTCCTCCGCGGGAACTGCTGGCCGAGGGATCGGGATGTGGAGAATGCATGGCGGGCCCCTACGAAACGTCCGTTGGACTGCCGGTGTCCTCCCACAATACGTCCGGGTTCCGGTAAACCGGCGGCCCATCGCGGCGGGCAGCCATCCGTGCGGCGCAGACGGAGGCCTCGGTCCTGGCCGGCCGGCCCAGCGCTTCAATATCCTCGATGCGGGAAGCCTGGATTTCGATGATCTGCGCGAACCTGGCCATGACGGCTCCTCGACGGCGGCGGATGCTGATGCGCTTCACGCTAGACCCCGCGCCCAGGCAGAACAAGAGGCAGAAGCCCAGGCAGACCAAGAGCAAGGACAGGCGGCGGTACAGGGCCTGCTCAGGAGGCCGCGCCAGGGCCGGCGCAGGGGCCGGGCAGTTTTCCGGCGCGGCCCCTGTCGGGCATGCCCTTAGGGGGTCAGCAGGACCTTGATGGCGCGTCGTTCGTCCATGGCGCGGTAGGCCTCCGCGGCTTCCTCCAGCGGCATAACGACGTCGAAGACGCGGCCGGGGTTGATCGTGCCGTCGAGGACGTCCGCCAGCAGTTCAGGGATGTAGGTGCGTGCCGGGGCCATGCCGCCGGCAATGGAGATGTTCGTGTCGAAGAGGTAGCGCAGCGGGACCTCGCCGCCGCCGGTGGGGACCCCGACAAAGCCCAGTGCGCCGCCCGGGCGGGTGCTGTGCAGAGCCTGTTCCATGGATTCCTTGGTCCCGACGCACTCAAGCACGGAGTCGGCCAGCACTCCGCCCAGGAGCTCACGGACCTTGGCGACGCCGGCGTCCCCGCGCTCCTCCACGATGTCGGTGGCCCCGAATTCGCGGGCGATCGCCTGGCGGTCGGCGTGGCGCGACATCGCGATGATCCGTTCCGCCCCGAGCCGCTTGGCGGCCAGGACACCGCAGAGTCCGACGGCGCCGTCGCCCACCACCACGACGGTCCGGCCCGGACCGGCCTTCGCGGCGAGGGCCGCGTGGTGGCCGGTGGCCATCACGTCGGACAGTGTGAGCAGGCTGTTCCGGAGGGCGTCATCCGGCTCGGTGATGCCGGGAACCTTGACCAGGGTGGAGTCGGCCAGCGGGACGCGGACCGCCTGGCCCTGCCCGCCGCCGATGCTCAAGCCCGTGTCGTCCTTGCCGCCCCAGCCGGCCAGATGGGCGCAGGCCACGGTGACGCCGTTGAGGCACTGGGGGCAGGCCCCGCAGCTGATCACGAACGGTGCGATCACGAGGTCACCGACGGCAAGGCCGGTGATCCCGGAGCCGATGCTCTCCACGGTGCCGATGAACTCGTGGCCGATCGCGGTGGGCCTGCGGGTGGGCCGCACGCCCCGGTAGGGCCACAGGTCCGAGCCGCAGACGCAGGAGGCGGTGACCTTCACAACGGCGTCGGTGGGCAACTGGACCGTGGGGTAGTCGCGGTCTTCAACCCGGATGTCGCCGGGGGCGTGGATGATTGTGGCGCGCATGGAGGCTCCTCGCATGGGGGTGGGCGGTCTTGGACCGAGTTTAGTCCTCCGGCCCGCCGGGGTCCCTGCGGGTCCCTGGCCTGCGGCGCGGCCCTTGTGCTTGCCGCTGTCCCTGCCCTTGTATTGACGCCAAGGGCACCAGCATGAACCGCATCCACCTGGCCGCCGCCTCGTTGGCCGCCTCCTGAAAGGAACTGGCATGACCTACACGCTCCCCGCCAACATCGTGGAACGGCCCATTACCGTCATCGGCGGCGGAACCCTGGGCCGGCGCATCGCTTTGATGCTTTCGCTCCAGGGCGCCGAGGTGCGCGTCTAAGACATAAGCCTCGCCGTGGCCAGGGCCGCGCTCGAGTACGCCGCCACGCAGCGCTACCGGGCTGTGGAAGAGCTCGGGGGCAACCCGGCGGTCCGGCTCGCGGCGACGGACAATCTCGTGGATGCCCTGCGGGATTCGTGGCTGGTTGTCGAGGCGGTCCCCGAAAAGCTTGGGCTCAAGCAGGCAATTTTCGCTGACCTTGCGATCAAGCGCGAATCGCTGCTGGTCGTGGCCGAAGGCGTAGCCGAGCCGCGGGACGTGGACGCTTTGTTCGCCGACGTCTTCAAATCCGAAACCACTCCTTTCCGCTTCATGGACGAGGTGGGCCTGGACGTGGTCCTCGACATCGAAAACCACTACTGCGAGCTGGCCGGGGTTGAGAACAAATCAGCCCCCATGCTGCAGGAATACACCGCCAAGGGCTGGCTGGGGGTCAAAAGCGGCCGCGGCTTCTACAACGATTACGCCTGAGCCCCGTGGCTGCTTCCCCGCGAGGTCTCCCGCCCCCGACGGCCCGCACCACAGCCAACGCGGGGTCAGATACGGCCCATTAAGCCGCCCGGCATGGGCCGTATCTGACCCCGCGTTGCGTTTTGGAAACCGAGACTCCGGAACCAGGTCCCCGACGAAATTCCGCCGTCCACGCGCAGCTCAATGCCCGTGATGTACGCGGACTCGTCGCTGGCCAGGAAGACGGCGGCGGTGGCCACGTCCCAGGCGGTGCCCATATGGCCCAGGGGGCCTAGGCGTGCCGCTTCCTGAGCATTTCCCCGCGCTGCCCGTCCGCGTAGGCTCCGGCAGGCGTCGCTTAGCAGGCGCAGGGACCCACGGTGCCGCGGGCTTCCACCAGCCACTCCGCCACCCACCCGGGTAGTCGCCCATGCCCCGAATAGTCCACCCGGTCAGGTGGTTGCGGGCCACTCCGGCTGCTGAGCCACACTGAAACCAGTCCTCAATGTGGCTTGGATCACAGCCGCAAGACGAGGAATGCGCCGCTGGTGTCACCGCGCCTCAACATACAAAGGAGTATCAATGGAACGGCTCATTAACATCGACAACGGTGGGACGCTGACCGATATTTGTGTCTGGGACGGTGAGAATTTTTCGTTCACGAAGACCCTCACAACGCCCTTTGACCTCTCCCAGTGTCTCTTCGACGGCATGGCCAAAGCGTCCAAGGAAATCTTCGGCGAAGAGGACCTCCCCGGTCTGCTGCACTCCACCCGTCACATCCGGTACTCCACCACCCAGGGAACCAATGCGCTCGTGGAGCGCAAGGGTCCCCGGATCGGCATCCTCACCGACAGCCCCACGCTGGCCGGCGAGCTCCGCAGCGGCGGGGCGGAGCTTTTCGAAGACCTGGTCGGCACCCGGGTGGCAGTCATCAATGCTGACCAGGACATGGAGGAGCTCTCCCAGGAAATTGTCAAGCAGGTCAACCGGCTGACGACCGACGGCGCCGCACGGCTTGTCATCGCCATGGCGGACCGGAACAAGGAGAAGGCCGCCAAAGGCGTTCTGCTCCGGAAGTTCCCCCGCCATCTGCTGGGCTCGGTTCCCATGTTGTTCTCCTGGGAATTCACGCCCGACGCCGTCCAGGCCCGCCGGGTGTGGTCCGGAATCATCAACTCCTTCCTGCATCCCACCATGGAGCGGTTCCTCTACAACACCGAGCACCGGCTGCGGGACCACAAGGTCAAGAACCCGCTCCTCATCTACCGCAATGACGGAGCCTCGTCACGGGTGGCCAAATCTGTCGCTTTGAAGACCTATTCTTCCGGCCCCCGCGGCGGGCTGGAAGGAACCAAGGCGCTCTCGGAGGCGTATGGACTCGCGCACGTTCTGATGATCGACGTCGGCGGCACCACCATAGACGTCGGCTCGGTCAAGAACTCGACCATCTCGACGGATCGCAGGGGCTCCATTCAGGGAGTTCCGGTGTCCTTCGAGATGAGCAACGTCCACTCCAGCGGCGTGGGAGGCAGTTCCATCATCGCCGTTCGCGACGGCGTCATTACAGTCGGCCCCGAGAGCGTCGGAGCCGCACCGGGTCCCGCTTGTTTTGGTTTTGGGGGCAAGCAGGCCACTATCACGGACGTAAATTTGCTTCTCGGCGTACTCGATCCGGACACCTACCTTGATGGAGGTTTCAGTCTTGACGCGGAGCGCTCCCGCGCAGTGATCACGGAAGTCATCGCTGAACCCCTGGGGGTCACCCTGAACGACGCCCTGATGCGGATGGAGGCCGCATACTTCGAACGCATGTCGCGGTCCTTTGCCGCCGACGTTGAGGCTGCGGACGCTACAACGGTGGCTGCATTCGGAGGTGCCGGACCGATGAGCGCCTGTGGCGCCGCGCGGATCGCAGGTGTCCGCCGTGTCCTGGTTCCCAAGATGGCCGCGGTCTTCTCAGCTTTTGGAATCGGCTTTTCTGACATTGCGCAGACCTACGAGGCGAATGTCGCGGGAATGGACGCGCAGAACTTCGGAGAAACCAAGGCGATGCTGCTGGCCCGGGCAACGCGGGACATGTTCCAGGAAGGCCACGAAATTGACGAATGCCAGCTCGAATGGAACGTGGTGCTCGAAGACGCCGACGGCCAGCTGGTGTCCGAGCTGCCGTACCTGGCATCGGATCCGCAGCCGGGCACCAGCGAACACAACACCATGCTGACCCTGACCGCCCGGTACGAACTGCCGCACGCATCGATCAGGCGGGCCGAATCAGTGGCGAAGACGCCCGCCGTTGCCGCCTCCACCCGCAAGGTCCGTTCCGCCGTGGACAAGGTGGACGAGGTTCAGGTCTTCGATTTGGACAGCCAAACGGCCGGGGCTTCGGCATCGGGCCCCGCAATCGTCGAAGGCCCCTACTTCACGGCCCGGGTGCCGCATGGCTGGGTCTTCGATGTGACGGTCTCCGGTGACCTCATGCTCACAGACACCATCCAGAAGTGACCCCACACAACCATCAAGAAAACAGGTGAGACACGCTATGCGAATTCCAATGACGGAATATCTGATCATCGATCTCGACACCGAGCGGTGGAACTGCAAGGTATGCAACCAGGACCTCGGCGAGGCCAGAGGCAATTACAAGGAGGGAACACTGGTCTACGACCGGGACCCCACCGAAATCCACCAGTCGATCCTGGACCCGGAGAAGTACGAATTCACGTTCGCACCGGACCCCACTTTCTGCCGGATTCTCGAGTTCTACTGCCCGGGTTGCGGTACGCAGCTGGAAACGGAGTACGTTCCGCCGGGACACCCGCCCACGGTGGACATGCTGTGGGACATCGACTCGCTCCGCGAAACATGGATCAAGCGGGGCACGAAGCCTGAGGTCGCCATCAACTACGGGCCCGGCGAAGAAGCGGTTGCCGATTTCACCCCGGCCCTCGGCTCCTACAACACCCACAACCATTCCCCCCATTCGTTCAGCTAGTACTTGGAATAAAGGAGACCACTGGTCATGAAACGAATCTCCGTCGACATCGGCGGCACATTTACCGACTGCTTTTTTGCCTGGGAAGACCAGTACGTTGAAGCAAAGGCACTCACAACGCACCACAACCTGGCCCAGGGCTTCAATGAAGCACTCGACCTCGCCTGCTCACGCGCCGGACTGGACCGGGCCCTGGTCCTGAAGGAAGTCGATTCCGTCCGCTATGCCACCACACTCGGCACCAACGCCCTGATCGAAGGCAAAGGCCCGCGTGTGGGGGCACTGGTCACCCACGGCTTCGAGGACACCATCCCGCTTTCCCGCGGCCGCGGCTACGGCGAAGGTCTGGACCCTTCCAAACAACAGAACATGCCTGATGCCACCCGCCCTGATCCGCTGGTGCCGCGCGCCCTGATCCGGTCGGTGAAGGAGCGGATCAACTCGGCCGGCAAAGTGGTCGTTTCGCTGATGGAAGACGATGTCCGCACCCAGGTGCGCGAACTCGTGGACGGCGGGGCCGAAGCGATCGTGGTCTCCCTGGTCAACTCCACCGAGAACCCGGTCCATGAGCAGCAGATCCTGGAGATCATCCTGGACGAGTACCCGGCCCACGAACTTGGGGCCATCCCCGTCCTGTTGGGAAGCCAGGTGTCAGGCCGGAAAGGCGAGTACGTCCGGGCGACGTCGACGATCGTGGACGCGTTCCTGCACGAGATCATGTTCCACGCGCTGGGGCAGCTGTCCAACAACCTGCGTGCGTCCGGCTACGACAAGCCCATGCTTGTTATCCACAACTCGGGCGGTATGGCGCAGTCCAACTCGACGGATGCCCTGCAGACCATCCATTCCGGACCCATCGCCGGCGTGGGCGCTGCCCAGCACCTGGCTCACAGTACCGGCTTGGGAAACGTGATTTCGACGGACATGGGCGGCACGTCCTTCGACATCGGTCTGGTCCCGGAGGGCGGAGTCAAGCACTACGACTTCCAGCCGACCATCGGCCGCTGGCTGGTTTCGGTTCCCATGATCCACCTGTTGACGCTGGGTGCGGGAGGCGGCTCGATTGCCAGTTATGACCGCATCCACCACGCGGTCCAGATCGGGCCGGAATCAGCAGGCTCGGATCCGGGCCCGGCATGCTACGACCGCGGCGGCCTCCGACCTACAGTCACGGACGCTGACCTGGTCCTGGGGTACCTGGATCCGGACAACTACGCCAACGGCTACATCAAACTGAACAAGAAGCGTTCCGTCTACGCAATCGACGAGGTTCTCGCTGACGACCTGAACATGGATACCATCCAGGTCGCCAAGATCATCAAGAATGCGGTCGACGAGCAGATGGCGATCGGAATGGCCAAGGAGCTGCGGGTCCGGGGATACCTTCCGGAAGACTTCACCATGCTGGCCTATGGCGGCAACGGCCCCCTGCACGCCTGCGGCATTGCCGATCACGCAGGCATCCGAAAGATCCTCGCACCGCCCTTTTCCTCGGTATTCTCGGCCTGCGGCGCCGGCAACATGAAACCCCTCCACATCCATGAGCGCGGCTCCCACGTGGTGCTGTATAACCCCACGGACCGCAGCCTCTACCGAAGCTACGACGAGCTGAACAGTGTCATCCAGGAGCTGGAAGCCAAGGGCAAGGAGGACCTGATCCGCCAGGGGTACGACGTCGCAGACATCCGCTACAGCCTCGAAATGGACATGCGCTACGGCAATCAGCTGGTGACCACGGCCGTCGTTTTCGACATCAACCGGGTAAACGGCGTCGCCGACGTGCTGCACCTGATCCGGACGTTCTCGGATATCTATGGCAAGCGCTACGGTTCCGGCAGCCAGGCCCCCGAAGCCGGCATCCGGGCCCAGACAGTGAGGGTGTCGTCCTATGTGGACGGGGACGTAGTCAAGTTCGATTCAATCGACACCGGACATGACCGGACCATGCCCCGCCCGGTCGGGACCCGGCAGGTCCACTTCGTGAAGATCGATGGAGCGGTGGATACCCCGGTGTACGACGCCGAGGCCCTCCACCACCAGCACGTCATCCACGGCCCGGCCATCGTCACCACGGAAAACACCACGTATCTGGTTGAACCGGGCTGGCGCCTGGAACCGACATCCCAGGGAGCCGTGTGGTTCCTCAAAGACTGATCCCGTGCCTCACCGATCCACATCCAGACCTTCCAGCTAACTCCATTGAAGGAGCTCGACAGCAATGACGCTTACAGCAAATGAAAACAGCACGTCCGGCCCAGCCGGAGATGCAGCCGGAGACGCAGCCGACGACGCTTCCCAGCCGCTGACTGCCCAGGAGCAGCAGTGGGTGGACCAGTTCATGGACGAAACAACCCTCTTCCTCGGCCCCGACCCGGCCATCATGCGAAGCCACCAGATCACTTCCCGCTCCGCCTACGAGGACGAGTGCATCTCCAAGGGCGTGGACCCCATCAAAGTGGACCGCATCCGCAAGCGCCTTGCCGGTGCCCTGGATGAGGGCTACGAAATGTGCGAGGCCATGGGTGCCGCTCCCGGTGCCAAATGGGGGGACCTGACGACGGCGATCTACACCGCCGAAGGGGACGTCACCTACCTGTCCTGCCACGGCGTGATTGCGTTCTCGGCGATCCTGCATCACCCGATCCGCTACATCATGAAGTACTGGAAGGACGAGCCAACGGTGGGGATCAACCCCGGCGACGGATTCATCCACAACGATGCCCGGTACGGAAACGTCCACAACACGGACCAGTCCATGATCATGCCGATCTTCCGCGAGGGAAAGATCATCGCCTGGGTCGCAGCGACCATTCACGAAGGCGAGAACGGGGCCTGCGAGCCCGGCGGAATGCCCTCAGGCTCCGAGACCCCGTTCGACGACGGACTCCGGATGTCCCCGTTCAAGATCGTTGAGAAGGGCGATCTGCGCCGGGACCTGCTGACGTTCCTGCAGCACTCGGTTCGCGACCCCAAGCTGCAATTGGCTGACCTCAAGGTCAAGATCGGTGCCGTCCAGCGCATCCAGGAACGCGTCGACAGCATTATCGATGAAGTGGGAGTGGAGACCTTCGTCGCCGCCCTGCGGGTCACTGTTGAAGACGTGGAGCAGGAAGTCAAACGCCGCATCAGTGAACTGCCGGACGGAACCGTGTCCTTCAACCAGTTCATGGACTCCACGCTCAAAGAAAACATCCTGATCAAGTTCGCCTGCAAGGTGACGGTCAAGGGTGACAAAATGACGGTGGACATGAGGGGGACGGGTCCCGAAATCCTCAACCGGGCCATCAACTCCCCGCTGTGCTCGGTCAAGTCGATGATGATGCAGGCGATCCTGGCGTTCTGGTGGCCTGACCTGCCCCGCTGTACCTCGGCGATGTCGCCCATCGACATCATCTCGGATGAACACACGTGGGCTGACGCTGGTTACGATGCTCCGATGGGACAGTCGCTGCAGGCGTCGTTCCGGGGATTCTCTGCCCTGCAGACAGCCTTCGCCAAGATGCAGTTCTCCAACCCGGAAAAGTTCTCCAATGTCCTGGCTCCGTGGTTCAACCAGATCAACACCTTCCTCTGGGGAGGGCTGACCCAGCACGGCGACCAGGTGGGAAACCTGTGTGCTGACCTCAACGGCATGGGCGGCGGCGCCAAGGCATTCCGCGACGGTGAAGACGCCGTCTCACCGTTGTTCTGCGCCATGGCAGACACTGCCGAACAGGAAGTCATGGAGGAGGAAGTTCCTTTTATGCAGCTGGTCAGCAAGCGGATCGTCCGTGACAACCAGGGCTTCGGCAAGAACAGCGGCGGCATGGGCTACGAGATGATCGTTGCCGCCGAGGGAACGCCGATGTGGGGCTTCATGACGGTCACGTCGGGATCCAAGTTCTCCTCGGTCACAGGAATGTTCGGCGGCTACGGCTGCAGCACGACACCGCTGGCCATGGTCAAGGGCATCAACATCTACGACGTGATCCGCAAGGACTCCAGCAAGTTCGATTTGTCCATGGAACGGATCATGAACGAACAGCCCTACGAGGGCGGTAAATACACCACTTCCCATATGGGGCTGCAGTTCGACGTCGCCAAAGATGGCGAGATGTACATGATCGCCCAGGGCTCCGGCGGCGGGTACGGCGACGTGCTGGAACGGGATCCGGAAGCTGTGGCCAAGGACCTGGAACTCGGCCGCATTTCACCGAAGGTCGCCACCAGCATCTATGGCGTTGTCTGGGATCCCGAGACATTCGTCGTGGACCACGAGGCAACCACCCAGTTGCGCCACGACTCACGGCAGGCCCGGATCGCCCGCGGCAAGCCGTACAAGGAGTTCCTTGAGGGCTACGTGAAAACCGAGCCCCCGAAGGACCTGCTCTACTACGGGTCGTGGGGCGACGATACAGAGGAGCTCACCGCCACCCACTTCACCAACAACGGGCCGGAACGGGTCAAAGCGACCATCGACAAGCTGCCGCTGATCATGCTTCCGGACCGCAGGGAAGTCAAGATCAGCGTACTGGAGGACCGGATCCGCGAGCTCGAACTGAAGCACGGGGAAGTTGTCCACCGCAAGTCCTAGACCGCTGCGGTACGTCCCGACCCGGGACGCAGCAACTCAAAAATCCCTCAGCGCCGCATCCTCCCCATCAAGGACGGTGCGGCGCTGAAGCCCTTTATCAGCCAAAGTATGGAGAAAGACGTCATGACCGCTTCCACTGCCACCACCCTCGCCAACGTTGTTGCTTCCCCTCCATCGGGGCGGCCGAAAGCCGTGGTGTTCGACCACCACGAGTACGCAGCTTCCGTGATTCTTCGTGGCCGGCCCGTCCCTTGGGACAACGCCACCGCGTACGCGGCTTTCTTCGCCCAGGCACAGGGGCTGCTCCGGCCGGACGTGGCGCTCCTGGACCTGAACCGGCTGTACGGTCACTTGACGAGCGGCAACACCAGGCTCGAGACCGACATGGCGGCCAGATCCCGGACAGGTTTCGCGCTGAGGACTTTGCTGGGCGACGACGACCTCAACCGGGCGGTGCTGGACTTCGTTACCGTGTTCGCCAAGACCGCCCGCCAGCCTGTGGTGCTGCGCATCCCGTCGCCGATGATGTGGCTCAGGGGTACACACCACTTCTCGGGCGCCGACGACGCCAGCGGCCTCGATGCCGACAACGCAGAGAATGCCTCCATGTATGTCAGTGACTGGCTGCGGGCGTTCGCGGGACTGCCCGTAGCGGGACTTCTGCTGGACAACCGGACGACTGCCGGCGCGTCCCGCGGTGTGCACGTTCCGCTGGAGGCCTACACCCCGATTGCCAATCTGGCCGGCAACTACCGTTGGACGCTGGGGCAGCTCGACGATGACCAGGCTCGTCTGCACGGGGACGCTGCGGTTGGCGCCTATATTCCAGCTGGGTTCTGGCTGGAGCCGGACGTGGAACTTCCGGCCGGGGACTTTTACCTGGGCGACATCCCCAGCGCCGCTTCGCCGGAGGGCGTGCTGGCCAGACTGGAAACCCTGGGGTAAGGGACCTCTGGTTACTTCGGCGGAAGCAGGCGCCGGCGTCGTGCCTCTCTGACGCAGGCCCTTCGGTCGCTGACGCCGAGAGTGTTGAACAGGCTCTTGAGATACCACTTGACGGTATTGATGCCCAGATGCAGCTCCTGGGCGATTTCACGGTTGGACCTGTCCTGCTCGACCAGACGCAGGATCGTCTGTTCGCGCTGGGACAGGTCCGGTTCCGGAACGGACGTGCTGCCCGGGCCGGTGACCGGACGGACCGGCTCAGCAGAGAACCCGGCATCCCGGTTGGTCTTCGCCTGGGCATCCAGCCGGATGAGGACGCTGAGGAAGCGCGGGAACTCGTGGCTGGCCCCCTCCGGGGCGGGCCCGCGCCGCAGCCTTGCCGAAATAGCGCGTACCAGTTCCAGGCAGCCCGCGCCGCCATCGAGCACGGGTCGGACCAGGCCCAGCCGGGAAGACGTCTCCAGGGCCGGCCATAGCGTCGTTTCGGCGTCCGTGCGGTTCCCCGCCTGTTCAAGCGCGACCGCCAGCAGGATACGGGCATTAAGTTCTGCCCTCGGCCCCAAATAGGCTGTTGCCCGGGACAGCAAGTGGCGGGCGCCTTTCACCGTGTCCGGTTTGCTGGGGGAGCCCGTGCACTCCTGCCCGGCTCCAGCCAGGGCGGACCGCAACAGCGTGGCCAGCTGGATCTGGTGCTTGGTCTCGGCCAGCCCTTCCAGCCGCGGTCCGGTGCTGTCCGCCGCTTCCCGGGCAACGGCCGCACCCAATATGTCACCGTCGGGTGCGGCGCGGATGGTCCGGGGGCTGATTCCCAACTGCACGCGTTCAAGATTCATGACCAGTTTGAGCCGGTCCAGGCCGAGACTGTCGGCCACCAGATCGCCCTCGTCGAGTATTTCCCGGGCCCGTGGAGTGTCCCCCCGGAGGGCTTTGATTCGTGCCAGCGTGGCGTACGTGGACACCATGAAGTCCACCACCCCGCCTTCGGAACCGAGCTCGCGGGTTTCTTCCAGTAGCTTCTCGGCCTTGTCGAGTTCGCCGCGTTCATAAAGGAGTTGGCCCATCATCGCTCCCGCCAGCCGCGCCGCATGCGAGTACCGCCCGGCCTTGCTCCGGCCGAGTTCCACCGCCGCCGTGAAGTGCTGGTCCACGCTGTCCAGATCGAGCAGGGCGTAGGCGGCAAGCCCCGCGAAACAATGCCCGTACACGCTACTGAAGGGGCCCGAAGTAAGGCCGTGAAACTTCGCGGCCCAGCGCTGTTGCTCCAAAGCGAGAGGGTACTCGCCGTCGTGGATCTTCTTGAACGTTGAGACGTTCGCTGCCACGGAGACGATCCAGGGCCGGAGCAGATCCGCCTGGGCAAAGCATTTTTCGTCCAGTTCATCCACATGATTCACTCTGTCGCTGTACATGTCGATGCAGCTCTGAACAACGAGGCCTTCGACGCCCAGTTCAAAACGGTCGTGATCGGTCAGGGTCGCATCGGCAGGCATGACGGCTTCAGCCCGGTCCAAGGCACTTTGCGCCGCTGCGGACTGGTGAAGCAGTGTGTGGGCCCACGCAATCGCCGTCTGGAGCCGGGCTTGCCCGGCCACATGGTCAGCCGGGATCTTGCCGACGAGAGCCAGCAGGGTCGACATGCTGGAGTGTTCCACCAGCCACATTGCGCGGAATTCCACGATCTCCGCCGCCAGCTCAACCTCCCCGGCGGCGAGGGCATGGTCCACTGCGTCGCTGGGGAATCCATTTTCCGAATACCAGCGGGCAGCGATCAGGTTCAGTTCTCTGGTCCGGCCCGGGTAATCGCGCTCCAGACGGCGGCGCAGGTAGTCCTCAAACAGGTGGTGATAGCGGTACCACGTGCCGTCCCCGTCAAGGGGCTGCAGGAAAAGATCCTGTGCCTGGATCTTCTCCAGCATGGCCTGGCCCAGTTCCACGCCCGAGAGCGCGGACGCCAGTCCCGCGCACAGCCGTTCCGGAACCGACGTCATCAGGAGGAAATCGAGCGTTTCGGGGTCGAGAGTGTCGAGGACGTTTTCGGCCAGATATTCGCCAATGGACGCGTGCCGGCCCGAGAGCCGTTCGATCAGTTCTGAGGCCTCCCGGTGGTCCCTGAGGGACAGGGAAACCAGCTGCAGCGCAGCGATCCACCCCTCAGTCGTCCGGTGGAGGCTGGCGACGTCTCCCGCATCCAGATCGAGCCGGTTGATGCCAACGAGGAAGTCCTGGGATTCCGTTTCATCGAACCGCAGCGCGACCGCGTCCACCTCGATCAGCTGGTCCCGCACCATCAGCCGGCCCAGCGGCAGGCCCGACCGGTTGCGGCTGGTGATGATGAAGGACAGATGCGAGCCACCGGCATCCAGCAGCCGTTCGACTACCGCCCTGGTTCTGGGCTCCGTGACCAGGTGCCAGTCATCCAGGGTGATGACGATGTCCCGGCCGCCGTCGTCGACGGCGTTGATCAGAGCGGGAACCACGTAGTGCTCGGCATCGCCGGGCCGCTCCTCCAGCAGCTGCTGTAGTTCCTCCTCGAACCCGGGGATGGCTTTGCGGATTGCCTGGAGAAGATGGGAAAGGAACCAGATGGTGTTGTTGTCGTCCCGGTCCAGGGACAACCAAACGGTGATGAGGTCCTGGGATGCGAGGCTTTCCATCCATTGGGCGGCGAGCGTCGACTTGCCAAAACCGGCCGGGGCGTGGATCAGCGCAAGCCGCCGTTTTCGGTCCGGGTGGAGCATCTCGGTCAGCCGTGTGCGGTGAACCCACTGGCCAACCGGCTCCGGCGCGCGGAACTTGCTTGACGCACTGGGCGGTCCTGTCGGCATCCGCCACCTCCTTGTGGTCCGGCGGTCGCCGGAAAATGCACCTGGCCCGCTGAAATCCTATGGGAATAGCGGCATCAAAGACAGTGGTGACCCCTGGCTGCTTCCCCGCGAGGTCTCCCGCCCCCGACGGCCCGCACCACAGCCAACGCGGGGTCAGATACGGCCCATTAAGCCGCCCGGCATGGGCCGTATCTGACCCCGCGTTGCGTTTTTCTAGACGGTTTCGAGGACGCTGACGTAGTTGGCGATGCCGACCCCGCCCATATTCTGCACGGCGCCGCGGCGGGCCGTGGGCAGCTGCATGTCGCCCGCCGTGCCGCTGAGCTGCATTGCCGCGATAACGTGCTGCGAGACGCCGGTCGCACCCACGGGGTGGCCCTTGGCCTTGAGCCCGCCGGAGACGTTGATGGGCAGCTTGCCGTCCTTGAAGACCCAGCCTTCCTGCACGGCACGGGAACCCTGCCCCGGTTCGGTCAGTCCCATCGCCTCGTACATGAGCAGTTCGGCGATGGTGAAGCAGTCATGCACCTCGGCGAAGTCGAGGTCATCGAGCCCGACGCCGGCCATCCCCAGTGCGCGCTGCCACGAGGCCCGCGTCGCGTTGAAGGCGGTGGGGTCGCGGCGCTCGGTGGGGAAGAAATCGTTCGCGTGGCCGAATCCGGCGAGCCGGACCGGGGCGGTGGCCCCGCCCGTGGGGGCGACGCTCAGCACGACGGCGGCGGCGCCGTCGGACACGGGCGAGCAGTCGGTGCGGCGCAGCGGGTCGGCGACCATCGGGTTCTTTTCCGACACGGTCCGGCAGAACTCCTCGCCAAGGTCCTTGCGGAGCTGGGCGTAGGGGTTGTCCACGCCGTTGCGGTGGTTCTTGGCCGCGATGGTGCCCAGCACATCCGAGAGGTTCCCTGCGCCAGCGCCGTAGCGCTTCTCGTAATGCTTGGCGACCTCGGCAAAGAGGCCGGTGAAACCGGTGCTGGAGGCCTTGCCGGCCATGTCATAATCCGCGCCGAGCAGGGCCGCCCCCACCACATCGGCACCGGCGTGCGTCATCTTTTCGGCGCCGATCACAAGGACGGTCTTCGCGGTCCCGGCCAGCAGCGACTTGGTGCCCTGCTGGAACGCGGCCGATCCGGAGGCGCAGGCGTTCTCGACCCGGGTGGACGGGACGTTGGCCAGCTGCTCCGAGACCTGCAGGGCCAGCGAGGACGGGAACGCCAGCGGCATCATGCCGGAGTTGAACTGGCCGAGGTAGATTTCGTCGATCTGGCCCGGCTCGATCCCGGCGTTGCCGATCGCCTCCGTGGCGACCTGGACGATCAGGGATTCGAGGGTCTCGTCCGTGAGTTTGCCGAACCGGCTGTGGCCCCAGCCGGTCAGCAGGACGTCTTTGCCGAACTGTTCGCGCAGGCTCATGCTGTAGCTCCTTCGAGGGTGGGGGTTGCGTCCAGGGACGGGGCGACGTCGAAGCGGGCTTCGGTTTTCCCGCGGAGTTCCTCCACGGTGACGCCCGGGGCGAGCCGGGTCAGCGTAAGCTGCCGGACGCCGTCGACCTTATCGAGGTCAAACACCGCGAGGTCGCTGATGATCCGGTCAACGCAGCTGAGCCCGGTGAGGGGCAGGGTGCATTCCGGAACGATCTTGGCGGTGCCGTCCTTGGCGTTGTGCTCGGTGAGGACTACAACGCGCGGGGTGCCGGCGACGAGGTCCATGGCGCCGCCCATGCCCTTGACCATCTTGCCGGGGATGGTCCAGTTGGCGAGGTCGCCGTTCCCGGAAACCTGCATGGCGCCCAGGATGGCGACCTTGACATGCCCGCCGCGGATCATGCCGAAGGACGCGGCGGAGTCGAAGATGCTGCCGCCGGGCAGGACTGTGACGGTCTGCTTGCCGGCGTTGATGAGGTCCGCGTCCTCCTCGCCCTCGTAAGGGAACGGTCCCATGCCGAGCAGGCCGTTCTCGCTCTGCAGCACGACGCGGACGCCCTCGCGCAGGTTGTTGGCGACCAGCGTGGGGATGCCGATGCCGAGGTTGACGTAGTCGCCGTCGTTGAGCTCTTCGGCCGCGATCGCAGCCATTTCATTCCGGGTCCAAGCCATGATGATTCTCCTGAAGAAAGTAGGGGCCGGCGCTCAGGCCGGAACGGATGCGGCGACGTCGGAGGCAGCTGCTGTGCCGGCCGCTTCGGCGCGGGGTCGGACCGTGCGCTGTTCGATGTCCTTGACCCGGTCGCTGGCCTGGACCAGGCGCTGGACGAAGACGCCGGGGGTGATGATGTGGTGGGGGTCCAGGACGCCGGGTTCAACGATGACCTCGGCCTCCGCGACGGTCACGGCGCCGGCAGCCGCGACGACGGGGTTGAAGTTCTGCGCGGTGTAGCGGTAGATCAGGTTGCCGTCGGTGTCGGCGGTGTGGGCGTGCACCAGGGCGACGTCGGCCTTGATGGCGCGTTCCTGGACGAACGTCTCGCCGTCGAACTCCGCGAGCGGTTTGCCTTCAGCGACGAGGGTCCCGACGCCGGTCTTGGTGTAAAAAGCCGGGATGCCGGCGCCGCCGGCGCGGAGGCGCTCGGCCAGGGTGCCCTGCGGGGTGAACTCCACCTCCAGCTTGCCGGCGAGGTACTGCTCGGCGAAGAGCTTGTTCTCGCCCACGTAGGAGGCGATGACCTTCCGGACCTGGCCGGCTTCAATCAGCACGCCGAGGCCCTTGCCGTCCACTCCCATGTTGTTGGACACCACCGTGAGGTCCTTGACGCCCGAATCGCGCACCGCCTCGATCAGGTCTGCCGGGATGCCGCTGAGGCCAAAGCCTCCGACGGCGAGCGTCATGCCGTCCCGCAGTACGTCCTGCAGCGCGGCGGCCGCTCCGGATTTCAGCTTTGACATTGCATCTCCTCATTGAGCACTTGACGCAATCCACTTTGTGGACTGTTTCCCTGGTTTTGGAGCCTACGGTGCCGAAATGGGGCTGTCAATGAATGATTCGGGCCTGTCCCGGGGCATTTTTACAGTGTGGACGGTAGGCTCTGGACTATCCACAATGTGGATAGTTTAGGAAGATCCGAGTCGAGTTACGAGGAAATATGACGTCACCACCGGTCCAGGGCGCACAGGTGGTCAGCCGCGTCGCGTCGCTGCTGCGCATTGTCGGACGGAAACCCGAGGGCTCCCCGCTCGTGGAACTTGTCAGGGAATCCGGGCTCACCCGCCCCACCGTGCACCGGCTGCTTTCCTCGCTGGCCTCCGAAGGCCTGCTGGACCAGGACCCGGTCAGCGGCAACTGGGTCCTGGGCCCCGAGATCCTGCTGATGGGGTCGGTGGCCTCGGCGCGGTTTCCGCTGGAAGACATCGCCCGGCCCAGCCTCCGCCGGCTGGCCGAGGAGACCGGCGAGAGCGCGTTTTTCTCCATCCGGCGCGGTGCCGAAACGGTGTGCCTGCTCCGGGAGGAAGGCAGCTTCCCGGTGCGGTCCTTCGTGCTGCACGAGGGTGTCCGCTTCCCGCTTGGGGTCGCCTCCGGCGGGACCGCCATTATGGCGTTCCTGCCCGCGGCGGAGCAGGAGGAACTTCTGGCGGACTGGCCCACCCACGCGGGCGATTTCGCGGCAGCCCACACCGAGGGTCTGGTCCGCGCCAACCTGGCTGCGACACGGCAGGCCGGCTACTCGGTGAACCCGGGGCTCGTGCTGGAGGGCAGCTGGGGGATGGGGGCAGCAGTTTTCGACCAGCGCGGGCGCCCGGCCTGGGCGCTGTCGCTGACCGGCATCGAACCGCGCTTCAAAGAGGAACGCCAGGCAATGCTCGGCCGTCTCCTGATGGATGAGGCCCACCGGATCTCCACGCTGCTGCAGGGCACCACATAGGCGCCTGGGCACTGGCGCCGAAACGGTCCGGCAAGGGCGCAAAGTGCCCCCGGACGGACTAAATCCTGGGGCCGGTTACTTCCACCAGGTGTCGAAGATGGTGACCGGGACGGTGCGCTTGTGCCGGGTGCGGAGGTATTTCTGTTCGATCAGCCCGGCTGCGGCCACGGGGATGTCGCGGCCCTCAAGGTAGTCATCGATCGTGTCGTAGCTGAGGCCCAGTTCGTCCTCGTCGGTGCGGCCGGGCTGGCCGTCGAGGAGGTCGGCCGTGGGCACTTTCTCCCAGATCCGGGCCGGGGCGCCCAGCTCGGCGAGCAGGGCACGGTTCTGGCGCTTGTTCAGTCCGAACAGCGGCAGGATATCCGCACCGCCGTCGCCGTACTTCGTGAAGAATCCGATGACCGATTCCGCGCCGTGGTCCGTGCCGATGACCAGATAATTGTGCTCGCCGGCGAGGGCGTACTGCGCGATCATGCGGGTGCGGGCCTTGGTGTTGCCCTTGTGGAAGTCGGAGATCCCGTTGCCCACGGTCTTCTCGAATTCGTCCTCAAAGCCATCCACGGCCGCGGAGATGTTGAACGTCCACTCGGTCTTTGCCTGGATGAAGTCCAGGGCCGCCTGGGCGTCGTGCTCGTCGTACTGCACGCCGTAGGGGAGGCGGACGGCGACGAAGTTGGCGTCCACCCCTTCGGCCGTGAGCTCGTCGACGGCAAGCTGGGCCAGCCTGCCGGCGAGTGAGGAGTCAAGCCCGCCGGAGATCCCGAGGACGAATCCCTTGGTGTGGGTCGCTTTCAGGTAATCCTTGAGGAACGTGACGCGTTTACGCACCTCCCCGGCGGGGTCAATCCGGGGCAGCACGCCCATTTCTTCGATGATCTTCGCCTGGAGTTCACGCATGACTTAAAGCCTAGCCAGCAGTGTCAACCGCGCTCAACTATTGCACCGGGGCGGGCGCCGCGGATAGCGGATGGCGCTTCCTAAAACACGTGGCGCTACGCTTTCGGACCGGCGCTACGCGGATCTCCGCCGCGCGGGTCCGAAACCGCCGCGAAAAGACCCTCCCGTGGCTCCCCGCGCAGGCGTAGCGTATTGGCCATGGAGAGGACCGGGTGTGTGGTGGTCGGCGGCGGGCCGGCGGGCATGATGCTGGGACTGCTGCTGGCGCGGGCCGGTGTCCAGGTCACGGTGCTGGAGAAGCATGATGATTTCTTCCGGGACTTCCGCGGTGACACCGTCCATGCGTCCACCATCCGGCTGATCGATGAGCTGGGTCTGGGCGAGGAGTTCCGCCGGCTTCCGCAAAGCCGCTTGAGCAACGTCGCCTTCCCGGTGCCCGGCGGTCCGCCGGTGACCATGGGCAACTTCGATTCGCTGCCTTCGCCCTACAACTACGTGGCCATGATGCCGCAATGGGACTTCCTGAATTTCCTGGCCGACGCCGCCGCCCAGGAACCGTCGTTCAGCCTGCGGATGGGCCACAGGGCCACCGCGCTGGTCCGCAACGGCGGCCGGGTCACGGGGGTCCGCTACCGGACCGCAGACGGGTCCGCGGGTGAGGTCCGGGCGGACGTGGTGGTCGCGACCGACGGGCGTCATTCGACCCTGCGTGCCGGGGCCGGGCTGGCCCCGAAAGAATATCCCGTGCCGTTCGACACCTGGTGGTTCCGTCTGCCGCGGCTCACCTCCGAGCACGGCGAGATCGCCGGAATCGTGCCGGCGTTCGGCCGCGGCGAGGCACTGCTGGCGCTCAACCGCACCGACTACTTCCAGATGGGATACCTCGCGCCGAAGGGCGCCGACGCCCGGATCCGTTCCGAGGGCGTAGAGGGCTTCCGGCGCCGGGTCGCGGGGCTCCGTCCCGATCTCGCCGACCGCATGGACGCGATCGCGTCGCTGGAGGATCTGCATTGGCTGGACGTGCGCCTGGACCGTCTGCGCCACTGGCACATCAACGGGCTGCTCTGCATTGGAGACGCGGCGCATGCGATGTCCCCGGCCGGCGGGGTCGGGATCAACCTGGCTATCCAGGACGCCGTGGCCGCCGCGGACTGCCTGGCCCCTTCGCTGCTTCGGGGCCGGGTTTCCCGCGGGGACCTGGCGAGAGTCGAACGACGGCGGCGGACGCCCACCGTCGTCGTGCAGACGGTGCAGCGGGTGATGCACCGGCTGCTTTTCGAGCCGATCATGACCGGAACGCGGGCAGGGGCGCCGGCTGTCCTGCTGTTCGCGGCAAGGCACCTCCCGGCTATCGGCAGGGTGATTCCGCGGTTCGTGGCTTTCGGGCCGCGGCCCGAGCACGCCCCCGCGTTCGCCCGGCGCGCCCCGCAGCGTTCCTAGCACGGCGCGAAGGGGGACTGCTTTTCCTAGCCGTGGGCCTCGAGGTATCCGATCAGTGCCTTCACCGTGGCCACTGCCGGGTAGTCCCGCTCCGGGATGTCGACGCCGGTGGCCGTGTCGATCGTTTCGACCAGCCGGAGGAAATCCAGTGAATCGAGGTCGAGGTCCTGCCGGAGCCGGGCGCCCTCGTCCACCTCGGCCAGGTCCACGTCCGGCGCCACCTTGCCGAGAGCTGCCGCCACGGCCGCCCGGGCGTCCTGTTCGTTCATGGTTCCTCCTGTTTCACAGTTGCTCCGGTGTCTG
The DNA here is from genome assembly GCF_055412885.1 of Pseudarthrobacter leeuwenhoeki. NCBI lineage: Bacteria > Bacillati > Actinomycetota > Actinomycetes > Micrococcales > Micrococcaceae > Pseudarthrobacter > Pseudarthrobacter leeuwenhoeki. The sequence goes on from NZ_JBVAYY010000009.1 coordinate 56,631, forward strand.
CAGCAGCTCGTCGATCCGCGCCAGGTAGCGGCCGCCGCGCAGCCCGTCGCTGACCCGGTGGTCGGCGGAGAGGGTGGCGGTCACGGCGGGCCGGACGCCGAGCATCCCGTTCTGCGCCCACGGTTGTTCCAGGACCCGGCCGAAGCCAACCATCGCGACCTGCGGGGGATAGATGACCCCGAAGACGCTCTCCACCCCGAGGTCCCCGAGGTTCGTCACGGTGATCGTGGGATCCGCCATTTCGGCGCGCTGCAGCCGTCCGGCCCGGGCGCGGCTGACGAGGTCCCTCAGCTGCTCCATGAGCACATCGACCGGCAGGGTGTCCGCGTCGTGGATGGCCGGGGCCACCAGGCCGCCCTGGCGCAGGGCGACGGCGACACCGAGGTGCACGGACGCGCTGGGCCGGAATCCGCCGTCGTCGTAGAACCCGTTCACCTCCGGGACGTCCTTGGCCGCGAGCGCCGCGGCCTTGAGCAGCAGCGCGGAGGGGACCAGCCGGGACGCCACCGGCCGCTGGGCGTTGACGGACTGCATCCAGTCGACGGCGGCGCGCAGGTCCAGGGTGGTGCTCAGGTAGTAGTGCGGGATTGTCTTCTTTGACCGCGACATCAGGGCCCCGATGGCGCGGCGCAGGCTGGCCACGCGCTCGCGTGCCTCCGAAGGCTTCCCGGAAACCGGGGCCCCTGCGGCCGGGGCCCCGGGGGCTGGCTCTCCGGCAGCTTCTTCCGCTGGAGCTTCCGGCAGGGCCTCCTCCACCGGACCGGCTTCCTCCATCGGAATCGGACCGGCTTCCGCCACTGGACCGGCCGCCGGGTGGCTGGCCGCGGCGTGCTGAACGTCCGCCACGGTCACGGCACCCTCCGGTCCGGTGCCGCTGACGGCGGAAAGCTCGACGCCGAGTTCTGCGGCGAGGCGCCTGGCCCGCGGCGAGGAACGGACCCGGGACCCGGAGGCCCTGGCCGCCACAGCGTGTTCCACATCGGCCCGTGTGACGGCGCCGGCCTTGCCGGTGCCGTGGATCCTGGCTGTGTCAACGCCCAGCCGGTGTGCCAGATGCCGCACCGGGGGAGCGATGGGGGGAGCGGTTGGGGGCGCGGCGGGGGGAGCGATCGGGGGAGCGATCGGTGGCGTTTCCCCGGTCTTCGGGGCCGCGCTCCGGGCCGGAGGCGCCGGCGCCTCCGGCCCGGGAGCCCCCACCTCGGCAGGGGTCTGCGTGATCCTGGCCAGCGGGGTGCCCACCGGTACGGTTTCGTCGAGGGCCACGAGCAGTTCGGCGACGACCCCCTCCTGGAAGGACTCCACATCCATAACCGTCTTGTCGGTGTCCACCACCGCCACGAGGTCCCCGCGGCGCACATAATCACCGGGCTTGACCAGCCATTCGACGATCTTGCCGTGCTCCATGTCAGCCCCGAGGGACGGCATCAGGAAGTCACCCACTGGCCCTGACCGCCTCCTTGGCAGCGGCCACAATCCGCTCGACGGACGGCAGGGCCGCCAGTTCCAGATGCTTGGAATAGGGGATCGGCACTTCGGCACTGCAGACCCGGCCCACCGGGGCATCCAGCTCATAGAACGCGTGCTCGGTGATCCGGGCGCTGATCTCGGCGGAGATGCTTCCGCTGCGCCATCCCTCATCCACCACCACCGCACGGTGGGTCCTGCGCACCGAGGCGAGGATGGCGGCCTCGTCAAGCGGCCGCAGGGTGCGCAGGTCCAGCACCTCCGCGTCGATGCCCTCGTCCGCGAGCTGTCCGGCGGCGTCGAGCACCGCCGGAAGCGTTCCGCCATACGTGATCAGCGACAGGTCGTTCCCCGGGCGCCGGACGGCGGCGGCGTCGATGTCCACCGGGCCGGCGTCGTCGTCGAGCTCCCCGGTCACGTTGTAGAGCGAGCCGTGCTCGAAGATCAGCACCGGGTCGGGATCCTGAAGCGCGGTCCACAGCATGCCGCGCGCGTCGGCGAGCGTGGCGGGGGCGAGGATGCGCAGCCCGGGGATGTGCGCGTACCAGCCCTCCAGGCTGTGCGAATGCTGCGCCCCGAGCTGGCGGCCGGCGCCCGTGGTCATCCGGATCACCAGAGGGACGTTGAATTGGCCGCCGGACATGTGCAGCAGTGAGGCGGCGTTGTTCACGATCTGGTCCAGCGCGAGCAGGCTGAAATTGACGGTCATGATCTCCACGACCGGGCGCATTCCGCCGAGCGCCGCCCCGATGCCCGCCCCGACAAAACCGGACTCCGACAGCGGCGTATCGCGGATCCGCGCAGGCCCGAATTCCTCCAGCAGGCCCAGGCTCACCGCGAAGGACCCGCCGTACGCCCCGACGTCCTCACCCATCAGGAACACCCGCTCGTCGCGGAGCATGGCATCGCGGATGCCGGCCCGGAGTGCCTCGCGGTAACTGGATTTCATGGCTCAAGCCCTTCGCCGGTTTTCGGGCCGGTGCCGCGCTCGCTGTAGACGAAGCGGGTGAGGTCCTCCACGGGTTCGAGGGTTCCGGCTTCGGCGAAGTCGACGGCGGCGGCGACCTCCGCGGCGGCATCCGCCTCGAGCTGTTCCCAGTCCTGCGTGGAGAGCTGGCCGGCGGCCTCCATCGTGGCGCGCAGCAGGGTGAGCGGGTCGCGTTCGAGCCAGCGGGCGACTTCGGCTTTATCGCGGTACCGTTCCGGGTCGAACATCGAGTGCGCCCGGAAGCGGTAGGTGCGCAGCTCCAGGAAGTGCGGGCCGCCGCCGGACCGGACGGCGTCCACCGCGCGCCGGGCCGTTTCTTCGACGGCCAGGACGTCCATGCCGTCCACGGCCCACGCCGCGATTTCGTAGGCGGCAGCCTTGAGCGCGATGTCCGTCTGCGATTCCGAGTGACCCAGCGCCGTGCCCATGGCGTAGAGGTTGTTCTCGCAGCAGAACAGCACGGGCAGCTGCCACAGCGCGGCGAGGTTGAGGCTCTCGTGGAATTCCCCTTCCGCGACGGCGCCTTCGCCGAAGAAGCACACGGTCACGCGGGAGCGTCCGGCCATCTTGTCCGCGAGGGCCAGCCCGACGGCGAGCGGCAGGCCCCCGGCGACGATGGCGTTCCCGCCGATGAAGCGGGTGGCGGCGTCGAACAAATGCATGGACCCGCCGCGGCCGCGGCAGCAGCCCTCAACGTAGCCGTACATCTCGGCGAGGATCGCCCCGGCAGGGACACCACGCAGGAGGGCGTGGCCGTGCTCCCGGTAGGTGGCGACGACGGCGTCCTCCGCGCCCAGGGTTTCCAGCACCCCGGCCGCGATGGCTTCCTCCCCGATGTAGACGTGCAGGAAGCCGCGGATTTTGGCGGCGCTGTACAGCTCGACGCATTTCTCCTCAAACCGGCGGACCCGGAGCATCTGCAGCAGCAGGTGCCGCCCGTGGGCGGGGTCCAGGGCCGGGGCCAGCGGGTCCAGGGGCCCGGTCATGGCGGTGGCTCCGGCTGCTGTCCGTCCGGCTGCTGTGCGTCCGGCTGCTGTCCGTCCGGGTCCGGCGCGCCGGACGGGGTCTCGACCGTGGAGGTGTCGCCCTCCGGGAGCCCGAGTTCGCGGGCCTTGAGCAGGCGCCGGAGGATCTTGCCGCTGCGGGTCCGGGGCAGGGCCGTGGTGAAGTCCAGCAGCCGGGGCGCCACCGCCGGGCCGAGCCGTTTGCGGGCGAAGCCGATGATTTCCAGCTGCAGTTCCTCCGAGGGCTCCCAGCCGGGCCGCAGTTCCACGAACGCCTTGACCACCTCGCCGGCCACGGGGTCGGGGACCCCGATCACCCCGGCCTCGGCCACCGCCTCGTGTTCCATCAGGGAGCTCTCCACCTCGAACGGGCCGATCAGGTGCCCGGAGGACTTGATGACGTCGTCGCCGCGTCCGACGAACCAGTAGTAGCCGTCGGCGTCGCGCCTGGCGAGGTCGCCGGTGAGGTACCAGCCGCCCGCGAAGCAGCGTCGGTAGCGTTCCTCCTCATGCAGGTAGCCGCGGAACATCGAGGGCCAGCCCGGCCGCAGGGCCAGTTCCCCGACGGTGTCCGGCGAAGTGACGAGGACCGCCTCGCCGTCGCGGACGACCGGCTTGTCCTGGGCATCCCGGGCCACGATGCCCGCCTCGACGCCGGGGAGCGGCCGGCCCATCGAGCCCGGGCGGATCTCGGTGGCGGCGAAGTTGGAGATCATGATGCCGCCGGTTTCGGTCTGCCACCAGTTATCGTGCACGGGCTGGCCGAAGGCTTCCTGGCCCCAGAGAACGACCTCGGGGTTCAGCGGTTCCCCGACGCTGGCGACGAAGCGCAGCGCGGACAGGTCGTGGGCCCGGGCGCGTTCGGCCCCGGCCTTCATCAGCATCCGCAGCGCCGTGGGGGCGGTGTACCAGACCGTGACGCGCTGGTCGGCGAGGATCCGGTACCAGCGGTCCGCGTCCATTTCCTCCTCGTCCACGATGGTCGTCACGCCGTGGGTCAGCGGCGCGATCACGCCGTACGAGGTACCGGTGACCCAGCCGGGGTCGGCTGTGCACCAGTACACGTCCTCCGGGTGCAGGTCCAGGGCGGCGGTGCCGGTTGCGTGGTGCGCGGTGACCGCGTCGTGCACATGGATGGCACCCTTCGGGGTCCCGGTGGTGCCGGACGTGAAATGCAGCAGGGCCATGTCCTCGGCCTGCGTCGCGGCGATCTCACAATCGGCCGGGGCTGCGCGCAGCAGCGCAGCGAGGTCCAGGGTGCCCGGCTCCGGGCGGCCGTCGGCGTCGGTCAGCAGGACGTGCCGGAGTTCCGGGAGCGAGTCGCGGAGGTGGGCAATTTTCTTGCGGTAGAGAGCCCGGGTGGTGACCAGGACCCGGCCGGATCCCAGCTGCAGACGCTGGCGGACGGGTTCCGGGCCGAACGCGGAGAACAGCGGGCAAAAGACGCTGGCGTTCTTCAACGTGCCCAGCACCGCTATGTAAAGTGCCGGTCCGCGCCCGGTAAGCGAGAAGACGCGCTCGCCGCGCCCGACGCCGAGGCTGCGCAGCACCCCGGCAAAGCGGCTGGTTTGCTCCGCGAGCTCGGCAAAGGTCAGGGAGTGGCTGCTGCCGTCGGCCCGGACGAACCGCAGCGCCTCGTGCCCGGCGTGCCCGCCGGCGGCGTGCCGGTCCACTGCCTCATAGGCGATGTTGACGCCGCGGCCACCGGGGAGCCCGGAGAGCTGATGCCGGGCTTCGTCCCAGGAGAAGGCGGCACAGGCTGCGTCATAGTCCATCAGGTTCGGCCGCACCCGGAAGCTGCCGATGTCCTTGGGAATGGCGGGCCAGCGGGTCGAAGGTTCGGTTCCTGCCGTCATGGTTCCATCGCACTCCTGCCCGGCACGGGTTCCTAGAGGACAAAGACCCGGCGCCGGATCAGGGGAGCCTTCGGAAGGCGGACCGGCGTCAAAATGGCCGGCTGGGGATCCGGTGCCGGACAGCCACTAAACTGGGTCCCATGACTGCCACCAGTGCCCCTGCAGCTGACACCGCTGCCGCCCGTGCCCGCCTGCTTGAACTGATCAAGGAGCTGGCCGTCGTGCGCGGCAAGGTTATCCTCTCCAGCGGCGCCGAGGCCGACTACTACATCGACCTGCGCCGGATCACACTGCACCACGAGGCCTCCAGGCTTGTCGGGCAGGTTATGCTTTCGCTGCTGGACGACGCCGGCATCGACTTCGAGTGCGCCGGTGGACTCACCATGGGTGCCGACCCTGTGGGCACCGCTGTTATGCACACCGCCGCCGGCGCCGGACGTCCCGTGGACGCGTTCGTGGTCCGCAAGGCACAGAAGTCCTACGGCATGGGCCGCCAGGTGGAGGGCCCCTCCGTCGAGGGCCGCAAGGTTCTGGTGCTGGAGGACACCTCCACAACCGGAGGCTCCGCGCTGACCGCCGTCGAAGGCGTCCGCCGGGCCGGCGGAAACGTTGTCGCCGTCGCCGTGATCGTGGACCGCGACACCGGCGCCAAGGAAAAGATCGAGGCAGAGGCCGGAGTTCCCTACCTCTTCGCTTTCGGCAGGGACGAACTGGGCCTCAGCTAGGCTCTTCCGTCTCAGCGGGCGCGTGTGGACGGGGGATTGGCCATGATTTATCCTTTTTAAGTATTCACCTGACAAAAAGAGACCACGCGCCATGCTCCTTCCCGAAGATATCCTCGAACCCGCCAGCACCGTTGTCCAGATCCAGAACCTGATCCTTGAGAGCGCCGATTTCGAGAACTTCCTCAACGAACTCGCACGATTTTCCGCCCACCAGGTGGCGGGTGCCGGCGACGATGCCCTGTGTGGCATCACACTGCTGCGGGACCGCAAGGCCGCGACCATCGGCTGGAGCAGCGATTCTGCCCGCGAAGTGGACGAAATCCAGTACCGGCTCGCGCAGGGCCCGTGCCTGACGGCGGCGCAGGAGGAATGCGAGGTCTACGTTCCTGACCTGTTTGATGAGGAACGCTGGGGACCGGACTATGCCAATGCTGTCGCTGCCCACGGCCTGCGCTCGGTACTCTCCGTGCCGTTCCACCTGCAGGGCGAGGCACAGGCGGCGCTGAACCTTTACTCAGATGTGCCGCACAAGTTCGACGGCGATGTTGCCGTCAGGGCGCGCGGCTACACCCGGGAGATCTCCCAGGCGCTCCGGCTGGCCATCCGCTTCTCCCTGCACACCGACAGTGCCATCAATCTCCGGGCCACCCTCGAATCCCGCACTGCGATCGACATGGCCGTCGGGATTGTCATGGCGCAGAACCGCTGCGACCAGGAGGCGGCCGTCAAGATCCTCACGGACGCGTCCAGCAACGGCAACGTTAAGCTCCGTGACATTGCCACGTCGCTGGTCCGGTCCGTGGGCGGCAACGCGTCCCGGACCCATTTCGAGGAACCGGGCGGTAGAGAAGCCGGCTGAACCGGTGGCGGCATATGACTTGTGCGCTCCTCCGGCGGCCCATAAACTGTAGGTGGTTGAGCCGTCGGCCATAGACACCCCTCTTTTGGAGTACCTATGGACACCTCGTTGAACGCCCAAGCCAAGCTGAACATCGCCACGGATGTCGTCCGGATCGATGTCCGTGGCAGCCTTACACAGCACTCCCGACCCTCTTTGATCCAGCTGATCCAGCGCGTCCGGCGGATGGGCATCACGTCCCACATCCGGGTGAATCTCGGACACGCCGCCTTCGTGGAATCCTCGGCCCTGGCAGGACTCCGCAACGACCTCAATGCGATCGATGCCGCCGCGGCGCTCGTCGACACCGCCGGCGCCCTGCCCAGCTCTACGGGCGTCTCCCTCGAGCTGCACCCCATCGTGGAAAACGCGACCGCCGCGCTGCTGTCCCTCGATCTCTCGGCAGACTTCACCGCCTCCATTGACACCTACGGGACCCGCCCGCTGAACGTCTACTCCGATGACGAACTGCTGGCCGCCAGTGACTCCGTGTTCGGGCTGCTGGACAACCCGGCGGACATGGCCAACACGCAGCTCCTCGCGACCTATGTTGAAATCGGCCTGGAACTCAGCCGGCGGGAAGTCGACATCAAGGCCGTCCCGCGTGAGATCGACCTCCAACTCAGCCTCCCCGACCCAGGCCGGGAGCCGGAACCCGTCTAGGTACACACTCAAACGCCAGGCTGCAACTGAGCTGTTATCTGGCGCCGTTTCTGATCCGCGGTCCCCGGTGGCTACGGTAGAGATGTGCCGCGTGAGCCTGACGTTGAGGATGTGGGCGGGGCCGGCGATGCCGACGCCCGTGTGCTTCGGCACGCCGCCGAACTCCAGCGGTTCTCCCGGCGGGGTTTTCTGACCGGCGCCGGTGCCGCCTCCGTGCTGGCGGCGGACATGCTGCTGACCCGGCGTGTGCAGGCCGAACGCCGTGTTCATAAAATCCTCACGGTGCCGGACGAGACCGCCGAGAGGTACTTTCCCAACGCCAGCTGGTTCCTCTTTCCCGGTTACAAGACGAGCTGGGAGGAATCACTGTGGATCCTGAACGCGCTGCGTGGTGGGCTGACCAAGCGCGGCCAGCTCGCCGTCGTCGGATACTCCAATATGGGCCTCGACATCGACGGGATCGTGATCGCCGTGGTCGAGCACGCGCGTGCGCATCAACTGACCACGTTCCACTTCTACGGCCACAGCTTCGGCGGCATGGTGGCCACCCAGGTCGCCGCCCGGCTCCGGGAACTGCACGGGATTGAGGTGGCGTTTATCCTGCTGGACTCCAGCCCGTACAGCAAGTACGACGTGCTGGACCAAAGCTGGTTCGAGGGTGTCGTGTTCCTCTACGAGAGCGGCTTCCGGTTCCCCTCGGTGCTGCGCGGGGGCTACGAACTGGGTGAGCGGATGATGCACAAGGACGAGCGCAGCTGGGGACAGGTCGTGGACCAGACCCTGGAACAGCTCTCGCCGATTGCGCCCTCCAGTGTGCTGATCCAGTCCGAGTCCGCCTTCATCTACCACTACGACGCCACCCGCTTCGCGGGAAAGCTCGGCGGGACCCGGATGGCCTTTATCGGCAACCCGCGGGACCGGACGGTGGACTACGAGACCGCCCGTGACTCCTGGTCACTGACCTTCAAGGACAACATGGCCGTCGACTCGCTGCGGACCGACGGCGCCCGGCCGGCGCACGCCAGCCCGGGCTGGAACCCGTTCATCTACCGGCCGGTCATCGAGGAGCTGCAGGATCAGATCCTCCCGCTGCCCGCCGGCGGAGGCAGGAAGACCGCCTTCTAGGGACGGGACTTAGATCTGGTTCTTCAGGTCGGCCACGGAGTTCAGGATCTGGTTGGGCCGGAACGGGTAGGCGGCGATGTCGTCCCTGTGGGTGATGCCGCTGAGCACCAGCACCGTGTGCAGCCCAGCTTCCATACCCGCGATGATGTCGGTGTCCATCCGGTCACCGATCATGGCGGTGGTTTCCGAATGCGCGTCGATCTGGTTCATGGCCGAGCGGAACATCATCGGGTTCGGTTTGCCCACTATGTAGGGTTCCCGGCCCGTTGCCTTCGTGATGAGCGCCGCGATCGCGCCGGTGGCCGGCATGGGGCCGTCCTTCGAGGGCCCGGTGGCGTCCGGGTTGGTGGCGATGAACCGCGCCCCGCCCAGGATCAGCCGGATGGCCATGGTGATGGCTTCAAAGGAGTAGGTGCGGGTTTCGCCGAGCACCACGAAGTCCGGGTCCTGGTCGGTGAGGATAAAACCGGCCTCGTGCAGCGCCGTCGTCAGGCCCGCTTCGCCGATCGTGTAGGCGCGGTTGCCGGAATCGGAGCCGCGCACCTGGTCCTTGAGGAACTGGGCGGTGGCCAGGGCGGAGGTCCAGATGTTCTCTTCGGGGATTTCCAGGCCCGAACTCTTCAACCGGGCCGCGAGGTCCCGGGGTGTGTAGATCGAGTTATTGGTCAGGACGAGGAAGCGCCTGGACGTGTCCACCCAGCGCTGGATGAGTTCAGCGGCGCCCGGGATGGGCTGGTTTTCGTGGACCAGGACACCGTCCATGTCGGTCAGCCAGCACTCGATCTCCTGGCCGCTGCGGTACACGGATTTTGATGAGAGCACGTGGTCCGGGTCTTCCCGGTGGTCTGTCTGCTGCTCCGCCATGCTGTCCTCCGCCGATAATGTGCCGATGCCAGTCCCAGTCTAATGTTGAGTGGTGACTGAACCCGAGATACCCAGCGAAATCCTTTCCGGCACCCTGGCAGAGCCGGAGCCGGAAGCGGAGCCCAAGGCGGAGGTCGGTGTCGGCCCCTGGGAAGGGGAACTGCCGGCGGGCGCACACTGGGACCCGGACCTCCTGGCGGACGGGGACCGCCGCAATGTGGTGGACAAATACCGCTACTGGAAGCACGAGGCGATCGTTGCGGACCTGGACTCCAAGCGGCACAACTTCCATATTGCGATCGAAAACTGGCAGCACGACATGAACATCGGCACTGTCGTGCGCAGCGCCAACGCGTTCCTGGCCAAGGAAGTGCACATCATCGGGCGACGCCGGTGGAACCGCCGCGGGGCCATGGTCACCGACCGGTACCAGCACGTGCGGCACCACCCGACCGTCGCGGACTTCGTGGACTGGGCGCAGGGGGAGTCCCTGGCGATCATCGGCATCGACATCTTCCCGGACTCCGTCCCGCTGGAAACCTATGAACTGCCCAGGGACTGCGTCCTGGTGTTCGGCCAGGAAGGTCCGGGGCTTTCCCCCGAGGTCCACGAAGCGGCAGTGGACACCTTGTCGATCGAGCAGTTCGGCTCCACCCGCTCGATCAATGCCGCCTCGGCTGCCGCCATCGCGATGCACGCCTGGATCCGCCGGCACGTGTTCAACCAGCTCCCGGGGTAGGTGCGCGGCCGGCGCGAAGTGGCCGTGGGGCGAACGGGATCACGCGCGGGGGAGTATTACCGGCACGAGTGACCGGAACCACGGCCCGGGCGCCGGCATGGCTAGGATGGTTCCTAGCCGACGAGGTTCACTCCAGGGTGAGCCCAGCCCGCAGAAGAAATTCACTTAAGGAGTCAGCATGCCCATTGCAACCCCAGAGATCTACTCCGAGATGATCGACCGCGCTAAGACGGGCGGCTTCGCGTTCCCGGCCGTGAACGTCACGTCCTCCCAGACCCTCAACGCGGCCCTCCGCGGCTTCGCCGAGGCCGAGTCCGACGGCATCGTCCAGGTCTCCACCGGCGGCGCCGCCTACTGGTCCGGGGCCTCCACCAAGGACATGGTGGCCGGTTCGCTCGGCTTCGCCGCGTTTGCCCGCGAAGTCGCCAAGAACTACGGCGTCAACATCGCCCTGCACACGGACCACTGCCCCAAGGACAAGCTGGATGGGTTCGTCCTGCCGCTGCTGGCAGCCTCCGAAGCCGAGGTGAAGGCCGGCCGCAACCCGCTCTTCAACTCCCACATGTGGGACGGCTCCGCCGAGACCCTGCCGGAAAACCTGCGTATCGCCCGTGAACTGCTGGAACGCACCGCTGCCGCCAAGATGATCCTCGAGGTCGAGATCGGCACCGTCGGCGGCGAGGAAGACGGCGTCGAGAACGCCATCAACGAGAAGCTGTACACCACGGTCGAGGACGCCCTCGCCACCATCGATGCCCTCGGTGCCGGCGACAACGGCCGCTACATCACAGCGCTGACCTTCGGCAACGTGCACGGCGTCTACAAGCCCGGCGGCGTCAAGCTCCGCCCGGAGATCCTCAAGGACATCCAGGATCAGGTCGGCGCCAGGATCGGCAAGGCCAACCCGTTCGACCTGGTCTTCCACGGCGGCTCCGGCTCCTCCGAGAAGGAGATCGCCGACGCCGTCTCCTACGGTGTCATCAAGATGAACATCGATACCGACACCCAGTACGCCTTCACCCGTCCGGTGGCGGACCACATGTTCCGCAACTACGACGGCGTGCTCAAAGTCGATGGCGAGGTCGGCAACAAGAAGCTGTACGACCCGCGCGTCTGGGGCGCCTCCGCCGAGGCCGGCCTCGCGGCCCGCGTGGTCGAGGCTGCCCAGCAGCTCGGCTCCACCGGAAAGACGTTCTAGGCATGTCGGAAGATTTCCGCAGGAACCTGATGGGTCCCGAGCCCACGCACCTGCCCGCCGAGACCGAGGTCTACGCGGCGCTGGACGCAGGCCAGGAAGCCCTGGACCTGGTCGAAAAGCACCCGACGTCCTCGCTGCTCTGGGCCGTGCTGGCCGAGGAGGCATGGACCGAGGGCCGGACCATCGACTCCTACGCCTACTCCCGTGTCGGCTACCACCGCGGCCTGGATTCGCTGCGCCGCAACGGCTGGCGCGGCGTCGGGCCCATCCCGTGGGAGCACGAACCGAACCGCGGCTTCCTCCGTGCCCTGTATTCCCTGGGCCGGGCTTCCGCGGCGATCGGCGAGGCCGAGGAGCTGGAGCGGATCGAGAAGTTCCTCAAGGACTCTGACCCCTCCGCCAAGGCAGCCATCGAAGCCGAAAAGCGCTAACCACAACGCGGGGTCACTAACGGCCCATTCCATGCCCTGGGATGGGCCGTTAGTGACCCCGCGTTGTTAGTTAAAGCCCGACGGCGGGCTTGCGAGGCTAGGGTGCGGGTGGGGATTAGCTGGGCTTGGCCAGACCGGTGCGGGCCATGGCGTCCGCGTAGACGGCGCCCATCTCTTCAAGGTACTGCTCCTGGCGGGCCGGGGTGCCGGCGAAGGCGCGGCCGCTGAGCGAGCGGACCTTGTAGGTCTTGAGGCCGCGGCGCCAAATCATGGGCACCTCGGTCTTGAGGAGCAGGTTCGCGAGGCGGTTGGCCTCGGTGCCGTGCGCCACAATCACTGAGGCGCGGGGCACGACGGCGAGGAACTTCAGCAGCGGCTTCAGGCCTGCGGAAATCTGGTCCGGCGTGAACTTGCCGTTGGGCTCGCCCGGCACGTACCAGGGGTGGACGTTCCAGGGCATGACGTACTCGGGCCGCAGGCCGAGCTTCCACTGGACGCCCAGCAGGCGGGTGGCCGCTTCCTCGTCACCGGCGGTGATGAAACCCGACTCGTCCTCGGTCCCGATGTTGGAGAAGAGGCTGATGATCCGGCACTCGTCGACGTCGTGCAGCGGGTCCACGTACGGGACGTTCATGCCAGCTTTTGTTGCCTGCAGCGTGTCGCACAGCTCGTTGACGGCCGCGACGCTAGGTTCGTAGCGGCGGCTCAAAAGCTGTTCGCGGGAATTTTCAGTGGCCAAGGCTGTCATATATTGCAAAGTCTCCTGCGGGATTGGTGAAGCTGCCAGACCGTACGCGGACACGCGGGCACCGGGGCACGCCAAGTACGGTGTGGTTTGAAAATGTGGTGTTGACCGATTCCTGGTCGATCCCTATTAGTCTATCAAGCCCTGCGAAATGACGGGTCGGCTCACGGGCCGGCTACCAGAGCCGCGTGGTGGCGCGGCGGGCGCCCTCCCCCAAAGATTCCAGCTTGGCAAAGGCGATTTGCGGGTGCACCCGTCCGCCGAGACCGCAGTCTGTGGAGGCAATCACATTTTCCCGGCCCACCAGCTGGGCGAAGCGTACGATCCGGTCAGCCACCAGGTCCGGGTGATCGACGACGTTGGTGGCGTGGGAGACGACGCCCGGGATGATCACTTTTCCGTCGGGGAGCCGGGTGTCCTCCCAGACACGCCATTCGTGTTCGTGGCGGACATTGGCGGCCTCGAAGGAGTAGCCGCCCGCATTGATCTGCAGCACCGGGCCGAGGATGTCCGCGAAGGGGATGTCCGCGGTGTGCGGGCCGTGCCAGGAACCCCAGCAGACGTGCAGCCGGATCTGCTCCTGGGGGAGGCCGCGCAGGGCCCAGTTTGTGGCCTCAACCCTGAGCTGGATGAATTTGAGGTAGTCCGCCAGAGCCGGTTCCGGGTTGATCTGGTCCCAGCTTTCGGCCAGCGACGGATCGTCGAGCTGGACGGTGAGCCCGGCGTCGATAATCGCCTTGTACTCCTAGCGCATGGCGTCCGCACAGGCGTAGAGGAGCTCCTCATCGGTCTTGTAGTACTCGTTGGCGACCCGGGCGCAGGATCCGGGGGAAAGGGAGGCGACGAAGCCCTCGGCCAGCCCGGCCGCGGCCAGCCCGGTCTTGAGGTTGGCGATGTCCGAGCCCACGAGGGCATGCCCGGTGTAGCTCAGCGGGCCGGCAATTTTCGGCTGCGTGACACTCTTGCGGTGTGCCAGGATCCCGGAGGACGGATCGTTGTAGGCCTCGTTGAACTTCTGCCGGTCGCGCCGGTCAGGGAAGGAGGTCAGCACAATGTTGCCGGGTGTGGAGCGGTGCACCGCGGCGTCAGCCCAGCGGTCCACCTCCGTCGGCTCGAGGCCGCCGAGCCGGCTGAAGGAGTAGTTCCACCACGCGCCGCAGTCCACCGGGCCGGACATCGTGTGCCCGTATTCGCCGTCGTTGGGCATGTTGATGCCATGGTCCCTCTGGCGCCGGACAATGTCCATCACGGAGGTTTCCAGCAGGTCCAGGAACTCGGGGGTGATGCCGTCCGCTTCCTTGGCCTCGTTCGCCGCGATGAGCTCGGGGGGCTGGGGCAGCGAGCCGGCGTGCGTGGCGCGGATATGGTCGGTGTTCTGGCGCATGTGGGCGCTTCCTTTCCCTCGGTCCTGGCCGCAGCACCCTTTGCCGTCACAAGGCTCTGTCCGGGCAGGTTTGCTGCGGCGTCAACGGTTCAGGCCCCTTAGGCCGCAGCCGCGGGAAGTCCATTGGATGGTCAAATGAGCTGCCACGTCCGTCATCGGCTAAACTTGGGTGGTAAGAGCCCCGGACTCTGGCGTTGATGGTAAGAGCACAGCGGCAGATTCGGGGCATTCTCATGACCGGCGCTGATCTCCGGTGACCACCCTGGTGAGTCACGCGGACTTCGGCCCGAACGAATGGGGGAGGATCCCATGCCAGCAATCGTGATCGTCGGAGCCCAATGGGGCGACGAAGGCAAAGGTAAGGCCACTGACCTGCTTGGTGGCCGAGTCGACTACGTCGTCAAGCCCAACGGCGGTAACAATGCCGGGCACACCGTCGTCGTGGGCGGTGAGAAGTATGAGCTCAAGCTCCTTCCGGCCGGGATCCTGAGCCCCAACGCGGTTCCGATCATCGGCAACGGCTGCGTGGTGAACCTCGAGGCGCTGTTCGAGGAAATCGACGGCCTCGAAGCCCGCGGCGCCGACACCTCCAAGCTGCGCGTCTCCGCCAACGCCCACCTCGTGGCGCCCTACCACCAGGTCCTGGACAAGGTCACCGAGCGGTTCCTCGGCTCCCGGGCCATCGGCACCACCGGCCGCGGCATCGGCCCGGCCTACATGGACAAGGTGGCCCGCCTCGGCATCCGCGTCCAGGACGTTTTTGACGCCTCCATCCTGCGCCAGAAGGTCGAAGGGTCGCTGCGCCAGAAGAACCAGCTCCTGGTCAAGGTCTACAACCGCCGCGACGTCGAGGTGGACGAGATCGTGGAGTACTTCCTGTCCTTCGCCGAACGCCTCCGCCCGCTGGTCATCGACAGCACCTATGTCCTGAACACCGCCCTGGACGAGGGCAAGGTGGTCCTCATGGAGGGCGGCCAGGCCACCTTCCTGGACGTCGACCACGGCACGTACCCCTTCGTGACCTCCTCGAACCCGACGGCCGGCGGCGCCTCTGTGGGCTCCGGCATCGGCCCCACCCGCATCTCGCGCTCCATCGGCATCATCAAGGCGTACACCACCCGGGTGGGCGCAGGTCCGTTCCCCACGGAACTGTTCGACGACATGGGCATGTACCTGCAGAAGACGGGCGGCGAGTTCGGCGTCAACACCGGCCGGCCGCGCCGCTGCGGCTGGTACGACGCCGTGCTGGCGCGCCATGCCTCGCGCGTCAACGGTTTCACGGACTACTTCGTCACCAAGCTGGACGTGCTCACGGGCATCGAGCAGATCCCGGTCTGCGTGGCCTATGACGTCGACGGCGTCCGGCACGAGGAAATGCCGATGACGCAGACCGAGTTCCACCACGCCAAGCCGATCTTCGAGTACTTCGAAGGCTGGACCGAGGACATCACCGGCGCCCGTACCCTGGAGGACCTCCCGGAGAACGCCAAGAACTACGTGCTGGCCCTCGAGAAGCTCTCCGGGACGCGCTTCTCGGCGATCGGCGTCGGCCCGGACCGCGACCAGACCATCGTGATTAACGATTTGATCAACGACTGACACTGACCAACGCTTCAGAAGCTGACGCACGACGGCGGCGGGTCACCTGACAAGGTGGCCCGCCGCCGTCGTGGTCCGGCCAGGCGGGGGTTCGGGCGCCCCCGCCGTCGTGGTCCGGCCAGGTCGCTGGTGGCCTGCGGGCTCGCCGTTTCGTCGTTACGGCGACCCCGCACTATCGGCGCGAGTTCGGTAGCCGAACGCGCGGGCGCCGGCTAGGCCAGGACCTGACGCTTCGAGGAAATGACTCCGGTGTCGAAGCCGGCCAGGTGCAGGCCGCCGTGGAACCGGGCATGCTCAATCTTCACGCAGCGGTCCATCACGACGTCGAGCCCGGCAGCTTCCGCTTCCTTTGCCACGTCCTCGTGCCAGGAGCCGAGCTGCAGCCAGAGCGTCCTGGCGCCGGCGGCGATGGCCTCGTCCAGGACACCCGGCAGGTCATCGTGCTTGCGGAACACGTCCACGATGTCCGGACTCTCCGGCAGGTCCGCGAGCGACGCGTACGTCGGCTCGCCCAGGATCTGCTTGACCGCCGGGTTCACGAAGTACACCTTGTAGCGCGTGGAGGACTGCAGGTAGGTCGCCACAAAGTAGCTCGCCCGGGACGGCTTGTCCGAGGCGCCCACAATCGCGATCGTTCTCGCCTGCCGCAGCAGGTTCAGCCGTTCCGGCGCGGACGGTCCGGCCCAGGTTCGGGTTTCTTCGCTGCTCATGACAGTGCTCCGATCGTGCTGGTGACGGCCGACGCCAGGTCCAGGGCCTGGTCCAGGTCCCAGAGGATGTCCTCGATGTCTTCCAGCCCGATTGAAATCCGGACCAGGTCCTCGGGGACGCCGGCGGATTCGAGCTGCTCCGGGCTGAGCTGCTGGTGGGTGGTGGAGCCCGGGTGGATCACGAGGGTCCGGGAGTCGCCGACGTTGGCCAGGTGCGAGGCCAGCTGCAGGGACTCGATGAACTTCTGGCCCGCGGCCCGGCCGCCCTTCACGCCGAAGGAGAACACCGAGCCCGGTCCCAGCGGCAGGTACTTTTTCGCCCGCTCGAAGTGCGGGTGCGAGGGCAGGCCGGAGAAGTTCACGTAGGCCACGCGCTCGTCCGCTTCGAGCCATTCCGCCACGGCCTGGGCGTTCCTGAGGTGCTCGTCCAGGCGCTGCGGTAGGGTCTCCACGCCCTGCAGGAGCTGGAACGCGGACATCGGGGAGAGCGCGGGTCCGATGTCGCGCAGCTGCTCGCACCGGAGCTTGGTCAGGAAACCGTACTCGCCGAAGTTCTCCCACCACGAGACGTTGCCGTAGGACGCCACCGGCTCGGTCATGGTGGGGAACTTCCCGTTGCCCCAGTTGAAGCGGCCGCTCTCGACAATCACTCCGCCGAGGGTGGTGCCATGCCCGCCGAGGAATTTGGTGGCGGAATGGATGACGATGTCCGCCCCGTGTTCGATCGGCCGCACGAGGTACGGGGTGCTCAAGGTCGCGTCGACGACGAGCGGGATGCCGGCGTCGCGCGCGACCTTCGCCAGCCCCTCCAGGTCCTGGACTTCCGAGGACGGGTTGGCCACCACCTCAACGAAAATCGCCTTGGTGTTCGGCCGGACCGCCGCGGCGTAGTCCGCCGGGTCGGTGCCCGGGACGAACGTGGTGTCCACCCCGAAGCGGCGCAGCGTGACGTCCAGCTGGGTCACGGTGCCGCCGTAGAGCTGGGAGGCCGCGACGATGTGGTCGCCGGACTGGGTGAGCGCGGCGAAGGTGATGAACTCCGCGGCCATGCCCGAGGACGTGGCCACCGCGCCGATGCCGCCCTCCAGGGAGGCGATGCGCTCCTCGAACGCGGCGACCGTGGGGTTGCCGATCCGGGAGTAGATGTTGCCGTACTTCTGCAGCGCGAAGAGGTTGGCGGCGTCCTGGGTGTCCTTGAACACGAAGGATGTGGTCTGGTAGATCGGCACGGCCCGGGCGCCGTGCTCGGCGTCGGGCGTTCCTCCGGCGTGCAGGGCGCGGGTGCGGAAACCGAACTTGCGGTCGGCCATTACGCGCTCACCAGCGCGTTGGTAGTGCCGGCCGGAGCAACCGGGGTGCTGATGTCAGTCATGGGAGTTCCTCACTTCTGGGGCATTTCGGGTTTGTCAGTGCGGTCGCGCAGGACGGCCTGGATGCCGGCGATCGACGGTTCGTTCTGCAGCGAGGTCGTGTCACCCAGGGTGGTTCCTTCGAACAGCTGGGTCAGCAGCCGGCGCATGATCTTGCCGCTGCGGGTCTTCGGCACATCAGGGACGACGACGACGTCGCGCGGCTTGGCGATCGGCCCGATCTTGTCTCCGACCCAGGCCCGCAAATCGGCGGTAATCTCCTCCCTGGCCGCCGTCGCTTTCAGGACCACGAACGCGACGACGGCGTGGCCGGTCTTTGGGTCCGCGACCGTGCAGACGCCGGCCTCCACGACGTCCGGGTGCGAGACGAGGGCCGATTCGATCTCGATCGTGGAGAGCAGGTGTCCGGAGACGTTGAGGGTGTCATCCACCCGCCCGAGGATCCAGATGTCGCCGTCGTCGTCGTACTTCGCGCCGTCGCCGGCGAGGAACCAGCCCTGCGCCGCGTACTGGCGCCAGTACGAATCGAAGTACCGCCGCGGGTTGCCCCAGACGGTGCGGGCGATGGCGGGGCCCGGGGCGTCCACCACGAGAAAGCCCTGGATCCCCGGCGGGACCGTGGTGCCGGCGTCGTCCACGATCCGGGTACTGACGCCGGGCAGCGGCCGGGCGGCGCAGCCGGGCTTGAACTCCGTGTCGGTGGGGGACGGGGAGAGGATGGTGGCGCCGGTTTCGGACTGCCACCAGGTGTCCACCACAGGAGCCGTGCCGGAGCCGACGTTCTTCCGGAACCAGCGCCACGCCTCGGGGTTGACGGCTTCGCCGACGGTGCCGAGCAGCCGGATGGAGGAGAGGTCGTAGCTGGCCGGAACGCCGTCCGGGAACCAGCCCATCAGCGAGCGGACGAGGGTGGGCGCGGTGTAGTACTGCGTGACGCCGTAGCGTTCGATGATCTCGAAGTGCCGGCCCGGGTGCGGGGTGTTGGGGGTGCCCTCGAAGATGACCTGGGTGGCGCCGTTGGAGAGCGGGCCGTACAGCTCGTAGGTGTGGGCCGTGACCCACGCGAGGTCGGCCGTGCACCAGTGGACATCGCCGTCCCGGAGGGCCGGGTCCGGGTTGCTGAAGAGATGCTCGAAGCTCCAGGACGCCTGCGTGAGGTAGCCGCCGGAGGTGTGGACCAGGCCCTTGGGCTTTCCGGTGGTGCCGGAGGTATACATGATGAACAGCGGGGTCTCGGCGTCGAACGCCTCGGGTTCGTGGAGGTCGGCGGCCTGCCCGACGGCGTCGTGCCACCACACGTCCCGCCCCGCGGTCATCGGGACAGTCTCCAGGTGTTCCTGTGCGGTGGTGCGGTTGACCACCAGGACGTGCTCGATTGCGTTGTCCCCGGCGACGGCCGCGTCCGCGTTGTCCTTGACCGGAACTGCGACGCCGCGGCGGAACTGCCCGTCGGTGGTGACGAGCAGTTTGGCGCCCGTGTCTTCCACCCGGAACCTGAGCGCCTCCGCGGAGAAGCCGCCGAAGACGAGCGAGTGGATGGCGCCGATCCGGGCCACGGCCAGGGTGATGATGATGGTTTCCGGGATGACCGGGAGGTAGATGACCACCCGGTCGCCCTTGGTGATGCCGAGCTCCAGCAGGGCGTTGGCGGCCCGGGAGACCTCGCGCTGCAGTTCGGCGTAGGTGATGGTGCGGCGGTCGCCGGGCTCACCCTCGAAGTGCAGGGCCACTTTGTCCCCGCGTCCAGCCGCTACATGGCGGTCGACGCAGTTGTAGGCGACGTTGAGCCTGCCGCCCTCGAACCAGGTGATGTCCGGGCCGGTGCCGGCGCCGACGTCGGCCGGGATCCGGCGGTGGGTGGTGTGCCACGGCAAGTCCTGCCCGGGAACGTCCTCCCAGTCGAGCCGGAGGGCAGCTTCTTCCCAGAAGGAGAGGCGCTCGTCCTCCGTGACCGGGTGCCTGGCCGGGGCGGTTTTGGTGTTTACGCCCATCGTCTGACCGCCCATTTCTCTGCAAGGCCCAGCAGGGCGTCGGTCATTTTTCCAATGACGGCGAGCAGCACGATGGCCAGCAGGAGCCGGTCGGTGCGGCCGTTGTTCTGCGAATCCGTCAGCAGAAAGCCGAGCCCCATGGAGGAGGCGATGAGTTCTGCGGCCACCAGGAACAGCCAGGCCTGGGCCAGCGCGAGCCGGAGCCCGGAGAACACCGCCGGGACCACGGCCGGGAGCTGGACTGTGGTCAGCAGCTTCACGCCCTTAAGCCCGAACGCACGGGCGGCTTCCACCAGGTTCCGGTCCACGTGGCGCAGCGCCAGGGAGACGGTGGTGAACACGGGGAAGAAAGCGCCGATCAGGATCAGCGTGATCTTGGAATCCTCGCCGATCCTCATCCATAAAATCAGCAGCGGTACCCATGCGAGCGACGGGACGGCGCGGAGGGCGCCGATGGTCGGCGCGAGCAGCGCGTCCGCGACCCTGGACAGGCCCACCAGTGACCCGAACACCAGTCCCAGTGCCGCGCCGGCGGCGAAGCCAATCAGCACACGCTGGGTGGAGATCGCGATGTGCTGGCCGAGCTGCCCGCGCTGCAGGAGGTCGGCTCCGGCCTCCAGGACCATGGCCGGCGGCGGGAGCTGGACAACGCTGAACACCCCGGCGGCCGTGGACAGCTGCCAGGCGGCCAGCACCGCAGCGGGGAAGATCAGTCCAAGGAGCAGGCGCGCCCAGCCCTTGGCCAGGATCCCGCCGGGGGACCAGCCGTTTGCCGGGGAGCCGCCCGCACCCGTGCGGGCCGGGCCCGGCGCGGCGGCGTCTGCCGGAGTGGCGGGGACGGCTGCCGCGCGCCCGTCCGCAGCACTGTGGCCGGTGACGGCGGGATTCCTGCGCGGTGTCATCAGGAATCCTTGATGGCGGACGCGTCCGCCTTCTTCACCAGCGAGTCATCCAGCAGGGAGGCGACGGCGTCGTCGATCTGCTGCTGGCTGGCGACGTCGCCGGTCTCCACGAAGGTGGGGCCGATCTTCGCCAGGACCTGGCGCTGGGCGTCGCCCGGTGCCGGGTCCACGTCCAGGTTGCTGCGCTCCAGCACCACTGTCTTGGCGACGGCGAGGTCCAGGCCGGCGACCTCGGCGAGGATCCGGGCCGTCTCCTCCGGGTTGGCCGCGGCCCAGGCGCGTGCCTTCTCGTAGGCGTTGACCACGGTCTGCGCCTGCTGCGGCTTGTTCTTCAGGAAGGATTCGGTGGCGTTGAGGAAGCCGTAGGTGTTGAACGAGAGGTTCCGGTGGAAGAGTTTGGCGCCCTTGTGCTCCGCGCCGGCCATGATCGGGTCCAGCCCGGACCAGGCATCCACCGAGCCGTTTTCCAGCGCGGCCCGGCCGTCCGCGTGCTGCAGGTTCTGCACCGTGACGTCCTTGGCCGAGATCCCGGCTTCGGAGAGGGACTGCAGCAGGAAGAAGTACGGGTCGGTGCCCTTGGTCGCGGCCACGGATTTGCCCTTGAGGTCGGCCACGCTACTGATGCCGGAGGAATTCTTCGCCACCAGGGCGGCCCATTCCGGCTGGGAGTAGATGTCGATCGTCTTGATCGGGGAACCGTTGGCGCGGGCCAGCAGCGCGGCGGATCCGGCGGTGGAACCGACGTCGATGGCGCCGGAGCGCAGCGCCTCGTTGGCTTTGTTGGATCCGGCGGACTGGACCCAGTTGACGGTGACGCCCTGGTCCTTGAGGGAGGCCTCAAGCCAGCCCTTCTCCTTGATGACCAGGCTCAGCGGGTTGTAGGTGGCGAAGTCGATGTTGAGCGTGCCGGTCTCGACGGCGGCGTTCGCCGCGGGGGCCCCGCCGGAACCTTCTCCCGCGACGCAGCCCGTCAGGACGAGGGCGGCGGAGACGGCGGCAGCGCCGAGAACGGACCGGCGGGTGGCTTTGCGGGCGAATGACATGGGGATCCTCTGAGGTATGAAACGGTTGAACCGAAAAGCGAACGGGCGTGACGGGGGTGAAGCGGGCGGGCGCACGCAGCAGCGGCTGCGGCGTTCCCGGCCGGGGAAAGTGAGGGGAACCGGGCGGGGTGGCGGCTAGTGGCCGTCGACGCCGAGGGTCTCCAGGAGCGAGGCCCGCAACCTGGCGAGTTCCAGGGAGCCGCGGTCCCGGGGGCGCCCGCCGGGCACAGCCACGGTGCGGACGATCGTCGCGCCGGGGGCTGCGGGTGCTGCGCCTTGGCCGGGGTGGGTTTCCTTGCCGAGGACGATGATGCGGTCAGCAAGCTGGAGGGCCTCGTCGACGTCATGGGTCACCAGCAGCACCGTGGTGGGCTCGGCGCGGTGGATGTCCAGCAGCAGGTCCTGCATCTTGATCCGGGTCAGCGCGTCGAGCGCGCCGAACGGCTCATCCAGGAGCAGGACACCGGGGTTGCGGGCGAGGGCCCGGGCCAGTGAGGCGCGCTGGGCCATGCCGCCGGAAATTTCGCGGGGGCGGTGCTTGGCGAACTCCGTCAGCCCGACGAGCTCGAACAGCCTGGCCACCTTCGCTTTGCCGTCCCTGGCGCTGATGCCGGCGGGCAGCCCGATCGCGACATTGGCCTGCAGGGTGTGCCACGGCAGGAGGCGGGGTTCCTGGAAGGCGAAGGCGCAGCGGGAGTCAATGCCCTGGACGGGTGTGCCATCGATAGCGACACTGCCGGCGGTGGGGGAGTCGAGTCCGGCGGTGGCCCGGAGCAGCGTGGACTTGCCGCAGCCGGAGGTGCCGAGGATGGCCAGGACCTCCCCGGCGCGGATCTCGAAATCAACGTCGCGCAGGACGGTGTGGGCCGCTGCACCGGTGCCGAAGGTGCGGCGCAGCGAACGGAAGGCAACCGGCAGGGCCGGGGTGCGGGCGGGGGCTCCGGCGGGGGCGTCCAGGGACGTCTCAGGCGCGGAGGAGGTCAGGACAGCAGTCATAGGGATACTCCATCGGTCCTGGCAGTAGCACCCTACGGAATGAGCCTTTGTGCCGGGTGGTCAGTCCGGCGGTTCCCTTGGCTCCATACCTTGCTATCGCCGGCATCCAGGGACGGATGACGGCGACCAGGGTTGCTGCGGCTTCATCGATCCAGGTCTCTCGGCCGCTCGGGATGGTCGCTACTAACTAAAACGGAATCGGCGCTTTTTCCCAAATGGGGCCGGTTTTGCTGCGTAATATTCGGCGGTGCCCCGCCCCCGGCCCGGGTGCCGGTCAATTGTTCGAATCGGGCCGCTGGGCCGGGCGCAACCCGTCCGTCTGAGGCGGCTGCCCGTGCCGGGTGCGTGTCCCGTGCCGCCCCGCTGGCGCGCGGGGGCGGTTAGGCTGTGCTCATGGCCCACGTCAACGCTCCGGCAGTCCTCGAAAAGCTCATGCGCACCAAGGGGCGGTGGGCCATTGTCGGCCTGTCCACAAATCAGTGGCGTGCCGCCTACGACACGTCCCTGTTCATCCGGGACCGGCTCGGGATGGAGATCATCCCGGTGAATCTGTCCGCCGATCCCGTGCACGGGGAAGCCGGCTACGCCGCCCTCGCCGACATTCCCGCCGGGAAGCAGCCGATCGACGTCGTGGACTGCTTTGTGAATTCCCACAAGGTGGGGGCGGTGGTGGACCAGGCGATCGCCGTCGGCGCCAAGGCTGTCTGGATGCAGCTGGGTGTCATCGACGAAGCGGCCGCGGCACGGGCCAAAGCCGCCGGACTCGACGTCATCATGAACGCCTGCCCCGCGCAGGACGCCAGGCGTTTCGGCCTCTGACCGGTCGTCCGCTGGTACCGGAGGGGCCGGCGGCCGCAGCAGCAACGCTGACTGCACAATGTCCGGGCCGGCCGGTAGGCTCGGAGCATGGATGCAGCAGCGCTCCGGGGAATCTGTCTGGGCTTTCCCGGCGCCTTCGAGGACTTCCCGTTCGGGCCGGAGACATCTGTCTTCAAGGTGCGGGCCGCGGTGTCCGGCGGCGACCGCCACGAAGCCAGGATGTTCGCCCTCTCTGCCCTGGCAGCGGGCGACTTTTCCGTCAGCCTGAAGTGCGAGCCTGCCCTGGCCGAACAGTTGCGGGCCGCACACCCGGAGATCACCGGAGCGTGGCACATGAACAAGAGGCACTGGAACGGAGTGCGCCTGGACGGGTCCCTGCCGGATGCGATGGTGCGTGACATGGTGGAGGATTCCTACGACCTCGTGGTGGCATCGCTGAGCCGCCGCCAGCAGGAGCAGCTGGGCTGGGCGCGGCTGGCCGACGGCGGCCGGGTGTGAACGCGCGGATCGCCCGGGGCGAACTGAACTACCCCGGCATCGGATTCACCAGCGAGGGCCGGTCACCGGAGGGCTTCGACCGGTTCCAGGCCCGCGCCCACCTGGGCGAGGGCTTCGAAACCTACCGCCGTGTCGCCGACGGGATCCTCACCTGGCAGATCCAGCGCCGGTCCGGGCTGCGGGTCCGGACCGAAACCGACGCGGTGGAGTCCGGCTCGCGGATTGTCAGCGGATTCGGCATCGGACCCTTCAGGATCAAGGCGCCGTGCGAGGTCGTGTGGGTCCGGCGCCCGGCCCCTGGAGACACGGCGCAGTCGGCAGGGTTCGGCTACGGCACGCTCCCCGGCCACCCGGAACGCGGCGAGGAGGCATTTGAAGTCTCCATCGACGCCGCCGGCGACGTGACGTTCACCATCACCGCCTTCAGCAGGCACGCCAACTGGTTCTACGCCGCCGGCGGGGCAGCGGCCAGGGCCGCCCAAAAGCTCATCACTTCCCGATACATTGACAGTGCACATCAACTGGCCGCAGGTGAGAGCTGATCAGGAGCAGGCAATGCTGAAACAAACCACCCTCGATGGACTATGGAATTTTGAGGACCCGCAGGTGTCGGAAGCCCGCTTCCGGGCGGCAGCAGCCGATCCGGCCTACGACACCGACGAACGCGCCGAGCTGACCACCCAACTGGGCCGCGCCATCGGCCTGCAGGGCCGGTTCGAGGAAGCCGACGCGCTGCTGGACGCGATCGACGGCGACGAACCCACCGTGGCCGTCCGCGTGCTGCTGGAGCGCGGCCGGGTGCTGAACTCCAGCGGGCACGCGGAGATGGCCGTGCCGCTCTTTGAACAGGCCGCCGAACTCGCGGACCACCTGGGCGAGGAGTTCCTGGCCGTGGACGCCCTGCACATGCTCGCCATTGCGGATTCAGCCCACGCCGAGACCTGGACCCGCAGCGCCCTAGAATACGCGTCCACCGTGCACGACGTGCGGACCAGACAGTGGCTCGTGGCCCTGCACGACAACCTGGGCCGGACGCTGCACGACGCCGGGCGCTGCACCGAAGCGATGGTCGAGTTCCAGCTCGCCGGGCAGTGGGCGGAACGCGTCGGCACCCCGCGGCAGCAGGAACTGGCCCGCGAGGCGATCCAGTCCTGCTGATTCCCGCCCCTTCATCTGCAACGCGGGGTCACCTACGGCCCATCCGCGCCGCCGCAACGGGCCGGATATGACCCCGCGTTGTCCTGTTGCAAGAATGGAAGACCGTCCAGCCCCACCGAAAGGCAGTTCCCGTGATCTTCATTGTCGTTAAATTCAAGGTCAAGCCCGACTGGTCCGACCGCTGGCTCGGCCTCGTCGGGGACTTCACCCAGGCAACACGCCAGGAACCGGGCAATCTCTGGTTCGACTGGTCCCGCAGTGTGGAGGACCCCAACGAATTCGTCCTGGTCGAGGCCTTCAAGGACGACGCCGCCGGGGACCACGTCAACAGCGCACACTTCAAGCAGGCCATGGCGGACATGCCCCGGGCCCTGCGGGAGACGCCGCAGATCATCAGCCGCCAGTTCGACGGCGAGGGGTGGGACCGGATGGGCGAGCTCACCATCTAACCTGCGCCGTTTGCTCCGTAACCGCCCTTTTGGCACACCAGAACGGCAGTTGCGGAGCACTCGCTACGATTAATGCATGTGGATTGGCTGGATTGAATTCGACGTCCTCCTCGGCGACGTCCACAGTCTGAAGGAGAAGCGCTCCGTCGTGCGCCCGGTGCTCGCCGAGCTCAAGCGCCGCTTCGACGTCTCCGTGACCGAGGCAGGACTGCATGACCAGTACCGCCGCACCGTGATTGGCGTGGGGCTGGTCGCGGCGGACCGGGCGCACCTGGTCGAGGTGCTGGCCGCCGTCGAGCGCTTTGTCGCGGCCCGGCCGGAACTGGACCTGCTCAGCGCCCGCCAGCGAGAACTCCGCAGCGACGACTAAAAAAGGACAACGCGGGGTCACTTAGCGCCCATCCCGAGGGGATTTATGGGCGGTAAGTGACCCCGCGTTGCCTTGGCAGGGAGCGTTAGCCGAAGTATTTCGGCAGGGTGGCCTCGTGGGCTTCACGGAGTGCGTCCAGGCTCATGGTGTCGACGCCGTTGATTTCCAGGGTGCCGCCCTCGGCGTCCACGACGCCGATCCGGAGGTGCGCGAAGCCGCGGGCGGTGCACATGTCCGTGAAGCGGATCTCCTCGGAGCGGGGCACGGCCACGATCGCGCGGCCCTGGGTCTCGGAGAACAGCGCCGTGAACAGGTCCACGCCGTCGCGATCCAGGACATCCTGAAGCGCGACCCGGGCACCCACGCCGTAGCGCAGCGAGGACTCCACGAGGGCCGCAGCGAGGCCGCCTTCGGAGAGGTCATGCGCGGAGTCCACCATGCCGTCGCGGGAGGCGTTGATCAGGATCTCGCCCAGGGCGCGTTCGGCCGCGAGGTCCACCTTGGGCGGCAGTCCGCCCAGATGCCCACGCATGTTGGACCATTCCGAGCCGTCCAGTTCCGCTGCCGTCGTGCCGAGCAGGTAGATGGCCTGGCCGTCTTCCTTCCAGCCCGACGGCGTGCGGCGCGCGACGTCGTCGAACTTGCCGAGCACGGCCACCACGGGGGACGGGTGGATCGGGGTAGAGCCGGTCTGGTTGTACAGCGAGACGTTGCCGCCCGTGACCGGGATGCCCAGCACCATGCAGGCGTCCGAGAGGCCGCGGATGGCTTCGGCCAGCTGCCACATCACGTCGGGGTCCTCGGGCGAGCCGAAGTTCAGGCAGTCGCTGACCGCCATCGGCACGGCGCCGGAGGTGGCGACGTTGCGGTACGCCTCGGCCAGGGCCAACTGCGCGCCGTGGTACGGATCGAGGTAGGTGTAGCGGCCGTTGGCATCGGTGGCCAGGGCCACGCCCAGGCCGGTTTCCTCGTCCACCCGGACCACACCGGCGTCGTCCGGGAACGCCATGGCGGTGTTGCCGCCGACGTAGCGGTCGTACTGGTTGGTGATCCAGGACTTGCTGCACATATTCGGTGAGGCGACGAGTTCGGTGATGGCGGCGGCGAGTTCCGCGGGGGCGGACGGGCGGCCGTTATCCTGCACGGAGCCGGTGAAGGAGTCGGCCTGCACGGCGTCCTGCCATTCGGGGCGGGCGTAGGGGCGGTCGTAGACCGGGCCGTCGTGGGCCACGGTGCGCGGGTCGACATCGACGATGACCACGCCGTCCCACGTGATGATGAGGCGGCCGGTATCCGTCACCTCGCCCAGCCAGGAGTACTCCACGGCCCACTTGTCCATGACCGCTTCAAACGCGGTGACGTTCTCCGGGGTGACCACGGCCATCATGCGTTCCTGCGACTCGGACATCAGGATTTCGCCCGGGGTCAGGGTCGGATCGCGGAGCAGGACCGAGGTCAGCTCGACTTCCATGCCGCCGTCGCCGTTGGAGGCGAGCTCGGACGTGGCGCAGGAAATGCCGGCGGCGCCGAGGTCCTGGATCCCCTCAACCAGGGAGCCCTTGAAGAGCTCGAGGCAGCATTCGATCAGGACCTTCTCGGCGAAGGGGTCGCCGACCTGGACCGCGGGGCGCTTGGACGGCTTGGTGTCGTCGAAGGACTCCGATGCCAGCACGGAGGCTCCGCCGATGCCGTCGCCGCCGGTGCGGGCACCGAAGAGCACCACTTTGTTGCCCTTGCCGGAGGCGTTGGCGAGGCGGATGTCCTCGTGCCGCATGACGCCGACGGCGAGGGCGTTGACCAGCGGGTTGCCCTGGTACACGGAATCGAAGACCATTTCGCCGCCGATGTTCGGCAGGCCCAGGGAGTTCCCGTAGCCGCCGATGCCGGCCACCGCGCCGTGCATGACGCGGGCGGTGTCCGGGTGGTCGATGGCGCCGAAACGCAGCGGATCCATCACGGCCACCGGGCGGGCGCCCATGGAGATGATGTCGCGGACAATGCCGCCGATGCCGGTCGCGGCACCCTGGTACGGCTCCACGAACGACGGCGAGTTGTGCGACTCGATCTTGAACGTCACGGCCCAGCCGTCGCCCAGGTTGGTGACACCGGCGTTTTCGCCGATGCCCACCAGCATGTCCTTTTTCATCTCGTCGGTGACCTTTTCGCCGAACTGGCGCAGGTGGTTCTTTGATGATTTGTAGGAGCAGTGCTCGCTCCACATCACGGAGTACATGGCGAGCTCGGCGCCGGTCGGGCGGCGGCCCAGGACCTTGACGACCTCGTCGAACTCGTTCTGCTTCAGGCCCAGCTCGGCCCAGGGGAGTTCGACGGCCGGGGTCTTGGCCGCGTTCTCGACGGTGTCGATGTTGAACTTCTGGGTCTCGGTGGCGGTGCCGGCCATCCGGCCTGTCGACGTCTCCGTCATTTGTTGTCTCCCACGATCTTGTTCAATACAGAGGTGAAGAAGCCGACGCCCTCGGTGCCGGAGCCGTTTTCGGGGCCGAAACCCGCCTCCACGGCGTGCTCCGGGTGCGGCATGAGGCCCACCACGTTGCCCGCGGCGTTGGAGATGCCGGCGATGTCGCGGCGGGAGCCGTTCGGGTTGAAGCCGACGTAGCGGAACACGACCCGGCCCTCGGCCTCCAGGGCATCGAGGGTCTTCCCGTCCGCGATGTACTGCCCGTCCTGGTTCTTCAGCGGCACGGTGATTTCCTGGCCGACGGCGTAGTCCCGGGTCCAGGCGGTCGAGTTGTTCTCCACGCGCAGGATCTGGTCGCGGCACATGAACAACAGGCCATCGTTCTTGATCATCGAGCCGGGCAGCAGGTGCGATTCGGTGAGGATCTGGAAGCCGTTGCAGATCCCCAGGACGGGCAGCCTGGCGTCCGAGTTGGCGGCGTCGATGATCCTGGCCATGAGAGGCGCGAACCGCGAGATGGCGCCGGCGCGGAGATAATCGCCGTAGGAGAAGCCGCCGGGAATCACGACGGCGTCGACGTCACCGAGGGTGGTGTCGGCGTGCCAGAGCGGCACCGGCGTGCCGCCGGCCAGGCGGACCGCACGGACGGCGTCGCGGTCGTCCAGGGTGCCGGGGAAGGTCACGACGCCGATCTTCGCACCAGCAAGCTTGCTGGCACCAGGCGAGTGCGCGGCGACGGCCTCGCCGATCAGGGGGAGTTCAGTCATCTCAGGCCTCGACGACCTCGACGTTGACGACGTCCTCGATGACCGGGTTGGACAGCAGGGTCTCGGCGGCGTTCCGGGCCTGGGCCAGGATCTCCTCCGTCACCTCGCCATCGACCGTGAGTTCAAAGCGCTTGCCCTGGCGGACAGAGCTAAACGCGGTGAAGCCCAGACGGGGGAGTGCACCCACGATGGCCTTCCCCTGGGGGTCGAGAATCTCGGGTTTGGGCATGACGTCGACAACGATCCGGGGCATCCGGCAACTCCTGTGCGTGAGCATTGGGTAAGGGCGCAGCGGAGTGGTGCCGTCTCACGCCGATCCGCTGTGTGGTGAGGACAGTGTGAAAGGGCGCTCCGCGAGCTTGCATGCCCATTCTACCGGCCGCGGCGCGTCCGGCCGCATCCGCGGAAGGGAGTATGAACGATGCCCGCACGGCCGGCCCGGACGGCACGCGGCGGACCCCCCGCCCAGCGGCACGGTGGCCCGGCGTGGCCTGCGCCGATCTATGGTCACCCCGGTGCGCCGTCAGTAGGATGTGCGCATGTCTGATAAATCGAAATCCCTGGTCCTGCCCGTCGTTGCCGCCGCCGTTTTTGCCGGCCTGGGCGGGATGGTCCTGCAGAAGATCAAAGCGGACCGCAAAGCCAGGGTAAGCAATGTGGCCGGACCCCTGGATGAGAAGACCCGCGCCTGGATCAGCGAAGTAGTCAGGACACCCCGCCAGTAGCGGCCCCCGGGCGACCTCTTGGCGCGACCGCGATTCCCCAGATCCACCGACCCGACAGGGCCGTCCGCGCCCCTCCCGCGCCGCCGGTCCGCTGGGTCTTGTCGAATTGCGTGACAAATTCGAATTCCCCATTGTGGGCTATGTCATATCTGCGTCTCAGTCTGTACTGTAAGAATCGGCTGGTATCCGTCGGTGCCGTGAGAGTCTCAGCTCTTTCTGTCCTGCCAGTCTTTGGCCCGGCATTAACGTCGGGGCCGTTCCTTATGAAAGGTTCAACCACACGTGAAATCACCAGGAAAGAGCTTCCTTCGAAGCGGGGGACTCCGGAGGGCCGTGGCACTGACCCTGGGCCTGCCGCTGCTCTTGTCAACAGTTGTTATCGCACCCGCCACCGCGGCACCATCACAGGGATCCACCGTCGCGGGAGTCGCCCAGAAGAATCTGGATCCCAGCAGTTACCCGGACGGCCGTTACATCGTTCTCCTGGCTGAAATGCCGGCAGCGAGCTACGAAGGCAGCACCGCCGGTTTTCAGGCCACCAAGCCGGCGGCAGGCAAGAAGCTCAACACCGCAAAGGCTGAGGTCAAGAAGTACCGGGCCCACCTGGAGAAAAAGCAGGCCGAGGTCGCCGGGCAGCAGGGCGTCCAGATCCAGCGCCAGTACTCCGCCGCGGTCAACGGCTTCAGCGCCACGCTCACCACGGACCAGGCCGTCAAGCTCGCCAAGGATCCCAGCGTCCTGGTGGTTTCCCCTGACACAGAAAACGCCCCGGACTACTCCAGCACCGATTTCCTCAAGCTCAGCGGCGAGAACGGCACGTGGAACACCCAGTTCGGCGGCCAGGACGGCGCTGGCAAGGGCGTCGTCGTCGGCGTCATCGACACCGGCTACACCCCGGATAGCGACTTCTTCGCCGGCGAAGAGGTCAAGCCCCTCGTCGGCGAACCCGTCGTCGGAGTGCCGTACAGGACGGCGGACAGCAAGATTGCGATGCTCAAGTCCGACGGTGACACCTTTATCGGTGAGTGCCAGACAGGCCAGGACTTCGACGGTTCGGCCTGCAACTCCAAGGTCCTCAGCGCGCACTACTTCGCCGAGGATTTCCTGGCCTACGTTCCGCCGGCCAACCGTGCACCGCAGGAACTGCTGTCCCCGGTCGACGTCGACAGCCACGGCACCCACACCGGCAGCACCGCGGTGGGCAACGCCAACGTTGAGACTTTCGTTGACGGCCGCAGCTTCGGCCTGACCAGCGGCATCGCGCCCGCCGCGAAGCTCTCCGTCTACAAGGTCTGCTGGGAAGACACCGACCCGAACACCGGCGGCTGCTACAGCTCCTCGTCCGTTGCCGCCGTCGAGCAGGCCATGGAGGATGGGGTGGATGTGCTGAACTACTCCATCTCCGGCTCAACGACGTCCGTGATCGACCCCGTTTCGGTGGCCTTCCTGAACGCTTCCGCCGCAGGAATCTTCGTGGCCGCGTCGGCCGGAAACTCCGGACCGACGGCCAGCACCGTCAACCACGGCGGCCCCTGGGTCACCACAGTTGCGGCCAGCAGCTTCTCCCAGGAGCTCCAGGGCACTATCGAATTCGCCGACGGCACCAAGTTCCGCGGCGCCAGCATCATGAACCGCGAGGTCAAGGACGCCGGCGTCGTGCTGGCTGCCAACGCGGCCCTTACGGCCGGTAACCGGAACGCTGCACTCTGCGGTCCGGACACACTGGAGCCCGCCAAGGTTGCAGGCAAGGTCGTCGTTTGTGACCGCGGTGTCTTCGACCGCGTCGCCAAGAGCGCCGAGGTCGCCCGCGGCGGCGGAGTCGGCATGATCCTCGTGAACCTCAGCAGCTCCTCGCTGGACACGGACAAGCACGCCGTCCCGACCGTCCACGTAAACCCGCCGGCCACCGAGGCCATCAAGGCCAAGGTCACCGCCAACCCGGCCACCACGGTTTCCCTGGTCAACAAGGACACCACCGGGCTGCCGCTGGAAGCTCAGCCGCAGATCGCCGGATTCTCCTCCCGCGGGCCGCTGCTGGCCACCGGCTCCGACCTGCTGAAGCCTGACGTCGCCGCTCCGGGTGTCGCAGTCCTGGCCGGCGTCTCACCCATCGGCACCGGTGGCGACGAGTTCGGATTTATGTCCGGCACATCGATGGCCGCACCGCACGTTGCCGGCTTCGGCGCGCTGCTCCTGGGCAAGAACCCCGACTGGTCCCCGGCAACGGTCAAGTCCGCCATGATGACCACGGCAGGCGATGTAGTCAACGCCGACGGCTCAAAGAACACCGATGTCCACGCCACCGGTGCGGGCCAGGTGGATCCGGCACGCATGGCCGATCCGGGTCTGGTCTACGACGCGAACCTCGAGGACTACAAGAAGTTCATCCAGGGAACGGGCGTCAACCTTGGCCTGGCGTCCAGCACGTTGCCGCGGGACATGAACGTCCCGTCCTTCTCCCTGGGTAACCTCACCGGAAAAATCACCGTGACCCGCACTCTGACTGCCCTGACCCCGGGCATCTACAAGGTCAAAGCCAATGTGCCCGGCATCAAGGTCAGCGTGGCTCCGGCTTCCCTGAACTTCAAGGCAGCCGGCGAAAAGAAAACCTTCAAGGTCACCTTCGAGAACAAGGGCGCTGCCCTGGGTAAGTTCGCGATGGGCTCCCTGAGCTGGCAGGGTGCCGGCAAGACCGTCACCTCGCCGATCGCAGTCCGTCCGCAGTCCGTCGTGGCCGCAAAGGAAGTTTCCTTCACCTCCGAGACCGGGACCGGATCCGGTGACATCAGTGTTGTCTCAGGCACCGACAACCCGATCAACATGACCGTGGATGGACTGTCCAAGGCGGATTCCACCGAAGTGGAGCTGGTTCCGGGGCCGTTCACTGGCCGCGCTGACGCCTCGACCTTCGTCAAGACTGTCACGGTCCCGGCGGGTGCTCCGCTGGCCAAGTTCTCGGTCTTCTCCTCTGACCCGGACTCGGACTTCGACATGTGGGTGGCTACCCCCAGGGGCGTCGAGCAGGTGGCGACAGCGTCGGCCAGCGAGTCACTGTCGATCGCTAACCCGGCTGCCGGCACGTACACGATCTACGCGAACCTGTTCTCCAGCCCGGACGGCAAGGCCCGCAAGGCAAGCGTCGATGCCGCTATCCTCGGTGCCAACGAGAACAATGCCACGCTCACGCCGAACCCGCTGGTGCTGCCCAACGGTGAGGCGGGCAAGGTCACCCTGAATTGGACCGGCCTTCAGCCCGGCTCCTACATCGGACGGATCACCTTTGCCGGTGCCAGCGAGCCGACCTTCGTCGGTGTCCTCGTGAACGCTGCAGGCGTCGCCTCGGTGGCGCCGACCTCGGATGGTTCAGCCGGGCAGTCCAAGTTCCAGAACCAGGAGCCGGACCGCCCGAACAACGCCATCTAGGCGGAGTCCAACCCTGAGCGCAAAAGGCCAATGGCCGGCGGTTTCCACCGCCGGCCATTGGCCTTTAATCTGCCGGTGCCGTTCAGGCTTCCGGTGGACTTGCCGCCGGACTGACGCTCAGCGGCGGCGACTCAGATCGCGCCGGTGGAACCCGCAACCCCGCCCAGCAGCGGCGCCATGGCGCGCCAGCGGGCGATCTCGCAGCCGTCGGTGCGGCTGAACTCGCTGTTGACTTCACGGCCCAGGAACCAGCCCGTCACCACGGCGACCTGGGGGCCGCCATACTGCTGGGTGCACATCTTCGGCGGGCCGGGCTTGGGGAAGAAAATGTCCTCCCCGTGGCGCGTAACAGCTGCGAGGGCGGCGGCGGAATCCGGCAGTGTGCACCCTTCGGCGAGGGCTCCGCCGCGTGCCTCCAGCCGGAAGACGTGTGCCGGCGCGCCGGGGGCCTCCGTCAGGCGGATGGTGAGATCGATCTCGTGGCGGGTGGCGGTCATTGCTGTCCTTCCAAGCTTTCGGGGGCGGGGCCGGGCCCGGAACCCACCGACCGGAGCAGGGGCGTGAGCTCCCGCAGCAGCCGGCGCCGCAGTTCCTGCGACTCGGCGGAAAAAGCCCGCTGGTATTGAACGTACTCGGCTTTGCCTTCGGCCGTTTCGATCAGGATGGCGGGATAGCCCCACTCCAACAAGTCATAGGGCGACGCCTGCATATCCATGGCCCTGATCCGCCAGGAAAGCTCGAAACAGTCCATCACCAGCTCGCTGGGCAGCAGCGGGGCGAGCTTGTACGCCCACTTGTACAGGTCCATGTTGGCGTGCAGGCACCCGGGCTGTTCCATGGCCCGCTGGTTCTCCCGGCTCGGCGCCAGGCTGTTCAGCGGCACGGCGTCCGGCGTGTAAAAGCGGAAGGCATCGAAGTGCGAGCAGCGGATCCGGTTCTCCTCCACCACCTCGTCGGTCCGTTCGGATCCGAGCCGCAGCTGGAGGTACTCGTGCCGGAGCTCGAACTTGTCCTGCCGGTAGACCATGGCCCACTCGTGCAGCCCGAAGCAGCCGAACTGCGCCGGCCGCGCCGCCGTCCCGGCCAGGATGATCCCGGCGAAGCGCAGCGCATCCCGCCGGTCCCGGGCAAACGCCTCGACGTCGACCGTGACGGCCGTGCTCCCCGCCGGCAGGCCGGCGGCGGCCAGTTCGCCGTCGTCGGGCGTGCGGTAGTACTTCCAGCCGGCACGCTCTGCCGCGGCGGGACCGGCGAGCACGACGCCGGTGCCCGGGTGCCAGCGCAGCAGCTGGCCCGGCTTCTGGGTGTAGTAGGTGAACAGGAAATCCTCAACCGGGTGCTTCCTGCCGGCGGACCGGCGGGCGAGGTAGGGATCCGCGTAGCGCCGGACGCGTGCCTGATAAACGGCCTGGCGCGGCAGCCAGGCTTCCTGGGGGAGGGCGAGCAGCTTAGACAGCCCCGCCGGTGGAGCCAAGGACATCCCTGGCGGCATTCCAGGCGGCGATCTCGCAGCCGTCGCGCAGCGTGAAGGTTGTTTCGACCGGCAGGCCGTCCACGACTCCGGTGACCGTGGCCTCCTGCGGGCCGCCGTACTGCATGGTGCAGGCCTGGTCCGTTGGCCGGGGCGCGGGGCTGAGCAGCGCGGCATTGTTCTTCACGGCGAGGCAGGCCGCCGCAGCGTCGGGGTGCTGGCTCTCTGCTGCCGGGACCCCGTCCAGGCAGACAAGCGTGAAGTTCTTAGGCGTGCCCGTCCCGGATGGCTTGACCATGATCGCGAGTTCGGCGTTCCCCTGCCCGGGCCCTGAGGTCACAGGCGCGGCTGACGGCGAGGCGGCAGGGGTCTTTGTCTCGGTATCCGGCGAGGGGGTGACCGTCGCGGATGGGCTTGCCCCGTCCGTAGGCGCGGGGGCCGTCGCCGATGGCGAGGGGGTTCCGCCGCCCGGCGAGCAGGCGGCCAATCCGGCTACCGCCATCAGAACGAGCGCCGCCTGGCTCAGTTGCTTGCGCATCAGCAGTCCTCCTGTGTTTTGCCCAGTCTACCGCCGCGACGGACCGAAGGAGTCCGTCTTTGTGGCCGCAACCAGATCCATCATGGAGGCGTGCAACTGGCTGACCTGTTCACGGGTCAGGCCCAGCCGCTCCATCATGGTTCCCGGCACAGCGGTGGCCTGCTGCCGCAGCGCGGTGCCTTGCGCGGTGAGGCCCACGGCAAGGGTGCGTTCGTCGCCTTGCACCCGCTCGCGAGTGATGAAGCCAGCCGCCTCCAGACGGCGCAGCAGGGGCGAAATCGTCGCGGGCTCCTGGGCGAGGGCCTCACTGATGTCGCGGACGGAACGGGGGCTGGATTCCCAGAGACACAGCATCACAAGGTACTGGGGGTGGGTCAGGCCGAGCTTGTCCAGCACCGGCTTGTAAGCGCCGACGACACTGCGGGAGGCCACCGTGAGTGCGAAGCAGAGCTGGTGCTCCAGCAGAAGGTCATCCTGGGTTCCTTCGGTCACATCTGTCACTGGTGCCCTCCTGGGATAGTTAGTGCACTAATCATTAGCGTACACTGGTGGAACGTCTCGTTCTTAGGAGTGGATAGTGATGGCAAAGGAAAAAGCCGAAAACGCCTCGCAGAGGTTCATGCGCGCAACGGGCAAGCTCCGGATGATTTTCGGTCCTGCCAACCGCAGCGCCCTGGGGAACGACATGACGGAACAGAACCGGGAACTGCTGGCCCAGCGCGAAGCCGAAACCCAGCAGTGGGAGACCCTGCACCGCCCCGACGGCAGCACCTACGTCGTGCCCCGCAACCCCGAGGACAAGTCGCTGCGGTAGGGCCTCCGCGGGCCGCGCGCCAGGCTTTGCTTTCCGGGATTTTGCGGGCGCCGGCACCCATGCTTTTCGCCGGTGCAGGGCGTAAAATAGGGTCACAGGCACCAGCACTTAGCCACGGCTGTTCCCCGTGGCCCGGACGCTGGAAAGGGGGTGGGAATTATGGCACTTCCACTGCGGAAATCTGCCCAGAGGCAGCACCTGCATCCGTTGTCCGCGGCACGCTTCCTTTTCGGCCCGGCCTCGCGGGGGGATTACTCCGCACCGGTCATCCACAGGCATGACGACTTCGAGACGGCCTCCGAGGCCGAGCTCGCCGGTTTTGTAGTCGAGACCGACGCGCACGGACATCACTACGCTGTCCGAAAGGAAGACCTCCCGAAAGAGGAAGTCTGAGCAGCGCCCTGCGAGGGCACAGGGAAGGGAGCGGCGGATGCCGCTCCCTTCCTCAGTTAATTCCCGGGGCCCACCCTCGGCGGGTGGCTCAGCGGCCGGTACCGCCGTACACCGTCGCCTCATCATCGCTGTCCAGGTCGAAGGCCTTGTGGATGACGCGTACGGCGTCGTCGAGCAGGTCCGCATGCGTGACGACCGAAATCCGGATTTCTGAGGTGGAGATCATGTTGATGTTGATCCCGGCCTCGGACAGCGCGGCGAAGAACCGTGCCGAGACGCCCGGGTGGGAACGCATGCCGGCGCCGATCAGCGACAGCTTGCCAATCTTCTCGTTGAACTCGATGCTCTCGAACCCGATCCGGTCCTGCGCGGCGTGCAGGGCGGCCAGCGCGTCGGCGCCCTCGACGATCGGCAGCGTGAAGGAGATGTCGGTCCGGCCCGTGCCGTGGGTGGAAACGTTCTGGACGATCATGTCGATGTTCGAGTGCGCATCGGCGATGACCTGGAAGATCGCGGCAGCCTTGCCGGGGATATCGGGAACCCCGATTACCGTGACCTTGGCTTCGGAACGGTCGTGTGCAACACCGGAGATGATTGGCTGCTCCAAGGCAACTCCCTCTTGGGTTGTGATCTTGTCGTTGGCGCTGGGCATGACCCAGGTGCCTTCGTTCTGGCTGAATGAGGAACGGACGTGCAGCGGAACGCCGAAACGGCGCGCGTACTCGACGCAGCGCAGGTGCAGGATCTTCGCGCCGGACGCCGCCAGTTCCAGCATTTCCTCGCTGGAAATCCTGTCGATCTTGCGGGCGGATGCTACGACGCGCGGATCGGCGGTGTAGATCCCGTCGACG
This sequence comes from Pseudarthrobacter leeuwenhoeki, assembly GCF_055412885.1. Lineage (NCBI taxonomy): Bacteria > Bacillati > Actinomycetota > Actinomycetes > Micrococcales > Micrococcaceae > Pseudarthrobacter > Pseudarthrobacter leeuwenhoeki. The sequence goes on from NZ_JBVAYY010000009.1 coordinate 94,021, forward strand.
TCGGTGAAGATCTCGCACACGTCCGCGTCGAGGGCGGCGGCCAGCGCCACCGCCGTCGTGTCCGATCCGCCGCGGCCCAGGGTGGTGATTTCGTTCGTGGTGCGGCTCATGCCCTGGAAGCCCGCGACGATCGCAATGTGGCCCTTGTCCAGGGCGGTGCGGATGCGGTGCGGGTCGACGTCGATGATCCGGGCCTTGCCGTGGATGCCATCGGTGATCATGCCGGCCTGGGAGCCGGTGAATGACTGGGCCGAGGCACCGAATTTGGTGATGGCCATGGCGAGCAGTGCCATCGAGATGCGTTCGCCGGCGGACAGGAGCATGTCCATTTCACGGGCCGGGGCGGAGTCGGTGACCTGGGCCGCGAGGCCGAGGAGCTCATCGGTTGTGTCGCCCATGGCGGAGACGACCACCACCACTTCATCGCCGGCGTTCTGGGCATCCACGACCCTGCGGGCCACGCGCTTGATGCCTTCGGCGTCCGCCACGGACGAGCCGCCGAACTTCTTGACTACAAGGTGCTTTGTCGTGGCGGCAGCGGCGGGCCGCTCCTGTGGCTGCGGTCCGGGATGGACTTCGGTCGTGGGCAAACTCATGGGCGCACCCTCACTGGATCATCGGAGTTCTGGGCCAAGCAACCAAACGGCGCGACGGCGTAACTTCTCAGCCCAGTTTATCGCCGGGACGCCTTGGATGCTGAATTGTGACCACATGCCAGACAGCCCTGCTCCCGAATCCGCGGGCTAATCCCCCCCCCCGCTTCGGGCCCCCCGTGGGCACGTGCTCCGGCCCCTTGGGGACATGCCCACCCCTGGGGCCGGCGGCTGGTCATAGTGGCCTTATGTCCAACCGTGGGCACGGCGGCTGGGCATGTCCACCCGGGGTGAGGCGCGACGGCGGCAGTCACCGAGGTGCTCTGCGCAGCCGCTAGCTCAGGGCGTTGCGCCGACCTTCGAAGGCCCGGCCGAGGGTGACTTCATCGGCGTATTCGAGGTCACCGCCCACGGGCAGGCCCGATGCCAGCCGGGTCACGGCGATGCCAATCGATTTGAGCATCCGCGCCAGGTAGGTCGCTGTGGCCTCGCCCTCCAGGTTGGGGTCGGTGGCGATGATGATTTCCTGGATGGCGCCGTCGTTGAGCCGGGTGAGGAGCTCCCGGATCCTGAGCTGCTCCGGGCCGATGCCCGCAATGGGGTTAATCGCCCCGCCGAGCACGTGGTAGCGGCCCCGGAAGGAGCGTGTGCGCTCCACGGCGAGGACGTCCTTGGATTCCTCGACAACGCAGATGATCGAGGGGTCCCGGCGAGGGTCGCGGCAGATGTTGCACAGGTCCTGTTCCGTGACGTTGCCGCACACGGTGCAGAATTTGACGCGTTCCTTGACGTTGGTGATGGCGTCGACGAGCCGTTTCATGTCCTGCGGGTCGGCCTCAAGGATATGGAAGGCCAGCCGCTGGGCGGACTTGGGTCCGACTCCGGGAAGGCGTCCGAGCTCGTCGATCAGCTCTTGAACTGCACCTTCGTACACTGTGTCCTCGTTCGTTTGGGGTGGTGACGGGCGGTAGGCCCGGCGGTGCGGCTAGAAACGCGGCGGCAGCGGGCTTCCGTCCAGTGACCGCTCTTCAACAAGTTTTCCGCCCAGGATGCGTTCGACGGCGGCCCGTCCGAAGACGCCTGATTCCTCGATCGTTTCGTCATCCGCGCTGGGGATGTCCTGGACATAGGTGGTCGTGGCGGCTGCGGCCGCGGCCCGGGCCGGGGCTTTGGCGCGGCCGGCTTCGGCTTCCGGGCTGTTGGAGAGTCGTTGATAGAGGCTTTGCCGGCCCGTCGGGAGCGGCGCGGTCTGGGGTGCGGTGTCCGCTGCCGGTGACGCGGTCCGTGGAGCGGGCGCGGCCGCCGGCGCAGCGTTTGCTGGGGCTGGAATGGAGGGGGCGCCCACCGCCACCAGCTCCGCGGAGTCACCCCACCCGTTGGATGAGGAGGCGACTGGCTCATACGCCGCGGTGGCCGGCACCGCGGCGGCGTAGTGCGGGACCTGGGCCGCCGCAGGTTCGTAGTGTGGCGGTTCCGGTTCCGGCGCCGGCTCGGGAGCCTCGGACTGCTCGGGCGGGTAGCTTCCGACGTTGGAGTCAGGCCCGATCGTCCAGATGCCGGGGGCCTGCTCGATGGCGCGGGCCCACGGGTCGTTGGCGGTGTCCGGTGCCTGCGGTGCCGGAGTGTTGGTTGGGGGCGTCGCGGCAGCAGCGCCGGAACGCGCCGCCGAAGCAGCCCTTTTGCGGGCGGGCGCGGCGGACGGCTGGGCGGGGGCGGGCTGGGCGGCCCGGGCCAGGATTGGGGCCGCGGGGTCCCAGTCCATGGGCGGTTCCTCGTCCAGCGGCGGAGCGTCCTCGTCCCGCGGCGGGCCCCAGTCATCGTCGGGGTAGGCGTAGGATCCGGCGGCCTCCGGAGAGGCGCTCGGCTGTTCGCTGGCCGCCACGGTTGCCGGCGCAGCGGACGGTGGTTCGTCGGTGGCAGCAGTTGCCGGGACGTGCGCGGGCGCCGCGGACAGGGGTGCGGAGACAGGTGTCTGGCCCGGCGCGGCCGGCGCGACGTGTGACTGGGATGCATCGGCCGGTGCGAGGGGGCCAGCGGCGGGGACCGCTGCCGCACGTGCAGGCTCCGACCCGGCCGGGACACCCTGGGCTGACCCGGAGGGAGCCGGGGCGGCGGCCGGGGGCAGGCCCCAGTCCGCGTCGGACGACGTGGCCGGGACGTCCCGGCTAACGGGTGCTTTTGGGTTTGGTTCAGAGCTCGCTGCGCTGTTGCTTCCGCTGGCCACTGCATTGATCTGGCATTCGATGCCGATGGTCTTGTGGATGGCCTGCCGCAGGTTCTCGGAGTGATCCGCCCGGCCGAACGCGCCGGCCAGCCCGGAGGTGGTGAAGGCGAGCGTCAGGACATGGTCTTCGAAGTGGCCCACCTGGGCATTCGGCTCGACGAGGGCCCAGGTGCTCCGCTTGATTTTCGTCAGCGTCTGCAGGATCTCCGGCCAGGCGCGGCGGAGGACTTCGACGTCGGGCCCGGATCCGGTGGCCGCGGCGCGCGGGGCTGAAGGTGCCGCTGGGACCACTGGGGCCGGCTGGTTCCGGGCTGCTGCGGATGGGGCCGTGGCAGGGGGCGCCTCGGCCACTGGTCGCGTCGGCGCGGACGCCTGGGGTGCCGGGGCCCTCCCAGCAGAAGCACGGCTGACCGCGGCAGGTTCGTCGACAGGCCAGTCGCCGGTGCTGACGCGCGGCGGGGTGAGTGCTTCTTTGACTGGTTCGGCATCTCGCGCAGGGGCCACTGCAGCCGCGGGGGCCACGGCGGCAGGAGAGGCAGGAGCGGCAGGTGCAGCCGCGGGAACAGGGGCTACCGGAGCCGGGGCGGCGGCTGCGGGAGCGGCTGCTGCCGGGACAGTGGCTGCCGGGACAATGGGTGCGGAAACGGCGGGAGCCCCGACGTCGTTCCCGGCGTAGTTCAGCCGGCGTTCCACCCTGTCGATCCGGGCAGCAATGCCGCGCTCGGTCTGCTCGGAGGAGGGCAGCAGGATGCGGGCGCACAGCAGCTCCAGGTGCAGCCGCGGCGACGTGGCGCCGGTCATCTCGGTGAGGGCCGTGTTGGTGACGTCAGCCGCGCGGGAGAGCTCGGCCGCGCCCAGATTGTGGGACTGGTTCTGCAAACGCGCGATCTGGTCCGCGGGCATGCCGCGGAGGATCGACTGGGCGCTCTCCGGCATGGCCTGGACGATGATGAGGTCGCGGAAGCGCTCAAGCAGGTCCTCCACAAAACGGCGGGGGTCATGCCCGGTCTGGATGACGCGGTCCACCGCCCGGAACACCGTGGCGGCGTCGGAGGCTGCGACGGCCTCAACGACGTCGTCGAGCAGGGACGCGTGGGTGTAGCCCAGCAGTGCGACGGCGAGTTCGTAGTTCAGGCCGTCTGGTCCCGCACCGGCCATGAGCTGGTCCAGGACGGAGAGGGAATCCCGCACCGAGCCGCCGCCGGCGCGGATAACGAGTGAGAGCACGCCGGGCGCCACGGGGACATTCTCCTGCGTGCAGAGCAGCTCAAGGTACGCCATGAGCGGCTCCGGCGGAACGAGCCGGAACGGGTAGTGGTGCGTGCGGGAGCGGATGGTGCCGATGACCTTGTCCGGCTCCGTGGTGGCGAAGATGAACTTGATGTGTTCCGGCGGCTCTTCGACGATCTTGAGCAGGGCGTTGAAGCCGGCGGAAGTGACCATGTGGGCTTCGTCGATGATGAAGATCTTGTAACGGTCGCGGACGGGGGCGTACGTGGCCCGTTCGCGCAGGTCCCGGGCGTCGTCGACGCCGCCGTGGCTGGCAGCGTCAATTTCGATGACGTCGAGGGATCCCGAGCCGCCGCGGGCGAGTTCAACGCAGCTGGGGCACTTGCCGCAGGGGGTGTCCGTGGGCCCCTCGGCGCAGTTCAGGCACCGGGCCAGGATGCGCGCAGAGGTGGTTTTTCCGCAGCCCCGGGGGCCCGAGAAGAGGTAGGCGTGGTTGACGCGGTTCTTGCGCAGGGCCGTCATCAGCGGCTCGGTGACGTGTTCCTGCCCGATAACGTCCGCGAACGAATCTGGGCGGTATCTACGGTAAAGGGCGGTTGTAACAGTCACAGATAAACCCTACCAATCGGCACAGACATAAAAGACCCCTCATGCACCCGCCAGAGCCCATTTACCCTTGCTACCTTCCGGTCCTGGGGGAGTTCAACAGGATGACGCCACATGAGGGGCCGTCAGCAAGTTTACCCGACGTTTGAGTGTGCCCCGAATCGTGCTCTTCGACCCCGGGAAATCCCTCGGGACATGCCCATTTTTTGCTGCGGCGAGTGGGCATGGCAGGACCATGTCCACTCGCCGCAGTCCGGCGGGGGCAGGTCCGGCGGGGGCGGGTCCGTGGGGCGTCCGTGGGGGTTCCGAGGGGCCAATTGGGCGATGCCGGGAAGTTCAGGTATTCTAGTATCTGCTTTTGATTCAGAAGCTACTGGAGAATTCGCCTAGCGGCCTATGGCGCACGCCTGGAACGCGTGTTGGGTTAACGCCCTCGGGGGTTCAAATCCCCCATTCTCCGCGGTTGGCCCCGGTCCCTTGGACCGGGGCCTTTTTGCGTCCCACAGATTCCCCGCGCCGTAACCCGTGTGCGTGTGCGGCCTTAGCCCTGGTGGCCCAGCCGGCGGAGGCGGGCGCGGGCAGCCTGCTCGCTGGGTCCGACCCGGCCCAGGGCAAGATGGACGACGCCGAGCGTCACCTTCGTGGCCAGCCGCACCGGCACCGGGATGGGACCCAGCCGGGCGGTCCGCAGGCCCAGCAAATCGCGGTATTTGGGTTCGAGACTTGCCACGGCTGCCGCGAACAGTACCCGGTAGCCTGGCCTCAGCACCGGATGGAGCGGCGGATTGCGGATAAACGCCACGGTCTCGGCGACCCTGTCGTCGGAACGGAGCTCGCCGGCGTCGTGCCACTGGTCCAACTGCCGGCGCATTTCCGCCTCGCTGAGTGGCGGGGACTCCACTCCCATGAGCTCCCCGGCCTGCGCCCACTCACGCACGTAGGCGTCGGGGCCGCCGGGAATCGGCCTGCCCCAGATCTTGTGCGCCGACAGGAAAGCGTCGGTGAAGGCAATGTGCACCCAGCGCAGCAGGTCCGGATCATTGGCCGCGTAGCTCCGGATGACGCCATGTCCGTCCACGTAATCCCCGCGCACCGACCCATGGAGCCGCAACACCCAGTCGGAGGCTGAGCGGGCCGCGGAGGTCGAACCGTAGGAGACTGTGAAGATCCAGCGGATCGTTCCGGCAAGCCGGCCCAGGGGGTCCTCGCGGAAGCGGGAGTGGTCGTGGACGCCGGCCAGCGCGCCGGGGTGGAGCGACTGCATGAGCAGGGCGCGAATTCCCGCCACGATCGTCGGCATGTCCCCATGGACGGCCCAGACCGCCGATCCCGGCAAGTGATAGCCAGGGTCGTCGCCTTCCGCCAGACGCGGGACCCAGTCCGGCACTGCATCCCGGGTTCCGGTGAAGGTCTGCTTCAGTTCGGCCTGCCATTCCCTGAGGAGGTTGCGCATACTCCATTCTCTCCCATCGCCGCGGTGCCTGGTACTGGTCCTGGGAACCAGTAGTACTGGGCGACCACCTGTAGTTGGAAAGGGGTAGTTTTTACGGTTCACAGGTCCCCCCGGTTGTGGTCCCATAAGAACGTGGGTCCGCGGAATTGGGGACTGGCGAAACAAGATGCGGGAGACACATCGTGGGAAAACACTGGGGAAACTCATCGAGTGAGCAAGCAGGCAGAGCGCGCATTATTGCTGTGCGCTGTTTGTCCGGCGGTTTCTGCCTCTCCCTGGCGGTCCTAACCTTCGGGGTCCAGGGACTGTCGGGCGGCGGCTCCGCCGTTGTGCCGTCCCCTTCTCTGGCCTACGGCGTCGTGGGACCGGGCACGCTGGATCCAGACACTCCAGGCACAGTTGGTGCCAGCGCGGTTCCGGCCGCTGACGCCCCGGCGCCGGCGGCTTTCACTGCGGATGCCCTGGCGCTCGTCGCCTACACCCGGTCGACGGTTGAGACAACCTCCAAGGACGGCGTCCCCGGGGAGCTCAATGTGGCGTCCGCCGGACTGAAACGGCCCGCCGAAGGCTTCCTCATGGCCCCACTCGAATCAATTCGGGAGTCCTCGTCCTTCGGATTGCGAACCAGTCCCATCACGGGGTCCTCCGGGGAATTTCACTGGGGCCAGGACTTCGCCTCGCCGTGCGGTACGCGTGTCTACTCGGCCGACGCCGGCGTGGTGCGGGCCGTCGGCTGGCACCCGTGGGGCGGCGGAAACCGCGTGGAAATCGACCACGGCAACGGGCTCATCACCACCTACAACCATCTTGAGGCGATCGCTGTCAAGAAGGGCGACTCGGTGCGGGTTGGCGAGGTCATTGCCCGGGTGGGAACGACCGGATCCTCCACCGGTTGCCACCTGCATTTTGAGACGATCCGGAACGGCTCCCACAAGAATCCGCACGACTGGATCCTTCTTCCGATCGTGCAGACGGACCAGTTGGGCGCCATCGAGATGACCAGCTACGCGCCCGATGCCGGCAGTCCTTCCAACACTTCCCTTGGCTGGGCTATCCCGGTGTCCGATGAGGGGACGCACATAGTTGCCGGCGGCGCCGAGGAAGTGCCCCTGTCAGCGCTGCCGGGAACGCCGTCCTCCGCGTCCGCTGCGGCCACGCCCACTCCGTCGATCTGGGACGCGCTGTCGCCGACCAAGACGCGGGCGGACTCGCCAACGCCCGCACCCAGCCAGCCGCCGGGCGGGTCTCCGAGCGGGACCACGACGACGGGGGGCACGCCGACGAGCGACACCCCGAGCCCCTCGGAGCCGAGCACCGCGCCGCCGCCGGAATCGCCGACGCCGTCGCCTGAGCCCACGGCCCCGCCCCTGCCGCCTCCGCCGATCGTGGAGCCCGCGCCTGCCCCGCCGCCGGTTGTGGAGCCCGCGCCGCCACCTGTGGTGGAACTGCCGCCCCCGCCGCCGGTTGTGGAGCCCGCGCCGCCACCTGTGGTGGAACTGCCGCCCCCGCCGCCGGTTGTGGAGCCCGCGCCGCCACCTGTGGTGGAACTGCCGCCCCCGCCTCCGCCGCCCGCGAGCACCGTGGCGCCGCCTCCGCCGCCCGCGAGCACCGTGGCGCCGCCTCCGCCCGCGCGCACTGTGGCACCCCCGCTGCCCGCTCCCACGGTGTCCGCTGAACCGTCGGAGACCCCTGACCCGTCACTGACCCCTGGCCCGTAGACGGCACTAACCCATACCCGCGCGCGTTGGTATCGAATGACAGTCGTGACCAATTCCGGAATACCGCTCCGGACACGAACTTCATGACAACATCGCGAGGAACCTTCCCATGACTTCTCTACACAGCATTCCGCTCACCCTGATCGACGGCACGGACACCGACTTTGGCCGCTTCAAAGGGGAGGTGGTGCTGGTAGTGAACGTGGCGTCGCAATGCGGATTCACGCCGCAGTACGCGGGCCTCGAAGCGCTGCACAACAAGTTCCGCGAGCAGGGCTTCGAAGTGCTCGGTGTTCCCTGCAACCAGTTCGCTGGCCAGGAACCCGCCGCTGACGCCGAAATCGCGGAATTCTGCGAACGGAATTTTGGCGTGACATTCCCGCTCACCGCCAAAGCCGATGTCCGCGGCAAGAACCAGCACCCGCTCTACGCTGAGCTCACCAAATTCAAGAACGGCTTCTTGCCGGGATTGGTGAAGTGGAACTTTGAGAAGTTCCTGGTGAACCGCGACGGCGAGGTGGTGGCCCGTTTCGCCCCCACCGTCGAGCCGGATTCACCGGAAGTTATTGCAGCGGTGGAGTCCGCCCTCCGTTGAGAGCCGGCGCCCAGCCCACAAGGGGACAACGGCCCCTATCTCCAAGCATGCTCACCGCCTAGACTGGCCGGACCTACCCAACTAGCCGGGCACACCCGCGGCGCAGACGCGCCTGTGTGAGCTGGCGGTTCAGCCGCCACAGGCCCGGGGGAAGGCGCATCAGCACGCTTCGTGAATCACAACTGGACACTCTAATTGGGGTCCGTGAAACCAGGAGGAAAGTGATGACAGGGAACAAAGCCGTTGCCTACAAGGGGCCGGGCAAGGTCGAACTGATCGACATTGACTACCCCACCTTCGAACTTAAGGACGGCCCGGGGGTCAACCCCGACAACGTGGGCCGCCCGGTGCGCCATGGTGTGATCCTCAAAACCGTTGCCACGAACATCTGCGGCTCGGACCAGCACATGGTCCGTGGCCGCACCACAGCCCCCGTGGACCTGGTCCTGGGCCACGAAATCACCGGCGAAGTCGTGGAAGTCGGACCGGACGTCGAATTCATCAAGGTCGGGGATATCTGCTCCGTCCCCTTCAACATCGCCTGCGGACGGTGCCGGAACTGCAAGGAGCGCAAGACCGGCATCTGCCTGAACGTCAACCCCGCCCGTCCGGGCGCCGCCTACGGGTACGTGGACATGGGCGGCTGGGTCGGCGGACAGGCCAACTACGTACTCGTCCCGTACGCAGACTGGAACCTGCTGAAGTTCCCGGACAGGGACCAGGCACTCGAGAAAATGATGGACCTGACGATGCTGTCGGACATCTTCCCGACCGGCTTCCACGGCGCCGTCTCCGCCGGCGTTGGCGTCGGCTCCACCGTCTACATCGCGGGTGCCGGTCCCGTCGGGCTGGCCGCGGCCACCAGCGCACAGCTGCTGGGTGCCGCCGTCGTGATCGTCGGCGACATGAACGCCGACCGGCTGGCGCAGGCGCGCAGCTTCGGCTGCGAGACCATTGACCTGTCCCAGGGCGGGCCCGCGGAGCAGATTGAGCAGCTCCTCGGCGTGCCCGAAGTCGACTGCGGCGTCGATGCCGTCGGGTTCGAGGCGAAGGGCCACGGCCACGGCGCCAAGGAGGCCCCGGCGACAGTGCTGAACTCCCTGATGGAACTCACCACGGCCGGTGGCGCGCTCGGCATTCCGGGACTCTACGTCACCGGGGATCCTGGCGGCATCGACGAGGCGGCCAAGAAGGGTGCCCTCTCGCTCAGCCTGGGCACCGGCTGGGCCAAGTCGCTGAGTTTCACCACCGGGCAGTGTCCGGTGATGAAGTACAACCGCGGGCTCATGATGGCCATCCTGCATGACAAGGTCCAGATCGCGAAGAACGTCAACGCAAAGGCGATCACCCTGGAGGACGCCCCCAGGGGCTACGCGGAGTTCGACGCCGGTGCTGCCACGAAGTACGTGCTGAACCCGAACGGATACCTGAGCTAGCCGCCAGGCAGCCGAGTAATCCATATTCCGGCGGGCACAACCGGCACATGCCGCAGCAGGTATGTGCCCGCCGGAGTACCCGGTTATTGCCTCTTTTCGAACATGCCTACTGGAGTTTGCACATTGTTGGCCGAATGTCTGGTTGGATAGACATTACTGAGAGGGACGCTGGAGGCAACAGCTTCCACCCAACCAGGAAGGTAGCAATGGAGCTCATCGAGGCCGAGCACCCCCGGCCACGTCATTTTTTACTCCATCTGAGTGACCCCCACCTGCTGGGAGGTCCGGCCCCATTGCATGGTGTGGTCGACAGCGACGCACTGCTCCGACAACTCTTCGACGAGGTTCGGGCGTCCGGCGCGCGCCCCGAAGCCGTGATATTCACCGGCGACCTCGCCGACCGGGGCGAACCCGAGGCCTACGCCAAATTGCGGGCCATCGTCGAGCCCGCCTGCAAGGCCATGGGTGCGAAAGTCATCTGGGCGATGGGCAACCACGACAACCGCGCCCACTTCCGCACCGGCCTGCTGGACCAGCCAGCCGACGACGCCCCCGTGGACCACACCTACTACATCAACGGGCTGCGGATCATCACCCTCGACACCTCAGTCCCCGGTTTCCACCACGGAGAGCTAAGCCCCGATCAGCTGGAGTGGCTCGCGGACGAACTCGCCACGCCCGCCCCGGACGGAACCATTCTGGCCCTGCACCACCCGCCGGTGCCCTCGGTCCTGGACCTCGCCGTCCTGGTGGAGCTTCGGGACCAGACGGCGTTGGCCGGAGTCCTGCGGAACTCCGACGTCCGTTCAATTTTGGGTGGCCACTTGCACTACTCAACGACGGCGACCTTCGCGGGGATCCCGGTCTCCGTGGCGTCGGCCACCTGCTACACGCAGGACCTCAACGTTCCGGTCGGCGGAACCCGCGGACGTGACGGCGGACAGGCGTTCAATCTGGTCCACGTTTATGAGCACACGATCGTGCATTCCGTGGTCCTCCTCGGCAGCACCCCGGCAGTAGGAGAGCTCGTCCCGGCCGAGGAAGTCCAGCGGCGCATCACCGCGGCCGGGATCCGCATTCCGGGCAAGGCGAAGCTCGAAGACCCGGCCAGGACTCCCGGCCACCGCCGGCTGACCGCCAGCAACTAGCCACTACTTCTCCCAGGGAGCCTTGATCGGGTAGTACTTCTCCAGGAAGTCCGTCACGAGTTCGGCCCGTTCCCCGGCCGGGACCTCCGGGAAGCTGCCGTCATTGAGGCAGAAGAAGTCCATGTTCCGCTTGGCGAGAAGCTTGGGCAGGTAGTTGAGTCCTGCCCTGGCGGTGGTGTCCACATAGCGCACCTTGGCCGCCGTCTGGGTGACGGCGCGGCCGGTAAGCAGCGCGTAGTAGTGGTAGAACGAGTTGGTCACCGAGATGTTGTCGGCCGCGCGGAACGTGCTGGCCGCCGTCTTGGCGAATTCCGCCGGAAACTCCTGCTCCATCTGGGCTACGACGCTGCGGCGCAGCGGCGCAGCCGTGTGCTCCAGGTGCCGGGTGGTGATCCGGCCAAAGCGGTCCCAGAGCAGCTTCCGGTTCACCCGGGCTGCGTTCTCAAATCCGCTGCGCTCCGTATCGTTGTCACCGAGCCCGATCCTGGTTTCCGCCTCGATGAACTTCGTGACGCCGCCTGGCGTGAAGAACATGTCCGGTCCGACGGCGCGGCCGAAGAACATGTCGTCATTGGAGTACAGGAAGTGCTCGGAGAGGCCCTCGATGTGGTGGAGCTGGCATTCCACTGCTTGCGAGTTGTGGGTGGGCAAATCGGAGGGGTCCGCGAAGAACTCCTCGCTGCGGACGATCGTCACACCGGGATGATCCGCCAGCCAGGATGGGGCGGGGGAGTCCGTGGCAATGAAGATGCGGCGGATCCAGGGCGCAAACATATAGACCGAACGCAGCGCGTACTTGAGTTCGTCGATCTGGCGGAAGCGGGCTTCGTGGTCGTCGCCTTCGCCCACCACGACGCCGGCCATCCGTGCGCGCCGCGCCGCGATGTACTCCGGAGAGCTGCCATCCACCCAGGAAAACACGAGATCGATGTCGAAGCTGATGTCACTGGCGTGGTCCGCGAACATATTCTCGATGGTGGGCCAGGTGTGGCCGTACCGCTCCACCGTGCCGCGGACGGCGTCCTGGGCCAGCAGCGTCCGGCGGGTCAGTGAGTTCTCGATCGGGAGGATCAGCTCGTCGGCCTCGAAACTCCACAGTTCCAGCTGCACCCCGGCCGAGGCGCCGAACTCGAAGCCGCCTTCCGGCTCGACCCGGGGACGGTACAGCCGGAAGATCCGGGACTGCCGGTTGGGGGAGAGCTCCCCGTCGGCGACCAGCACCGAGGATTTTTTCTTGGCGTCGACGCTCATCGAGTAGAACGGCTCTCCGTGGCAGGCTTTCACGAGTGCGCCGCGGAGTTTCTTGCGGTCCTTCCAGTCCACGGCAATGACGGGCCTGTCGTTGTTGCCGCGTACCAGCAGGTAGTCCAGGCCGGCGCCGTCCAGCACCGAGCGGATGAACATCAAGTCCTCGACCATTGCCTGGTACGGCGTACGGTTCTCGTTGATCAGGCCGAACCGGCCCCGGCGGCGTAGGACGTCCTGGCGCGCCCGGAATCTCGCGACGGCAGCCGCGGAGGTGACCTCATCATGGGCGTCTACCGATGCCTGGCTGCCGTAGTAGATCTCATCCTGGACCGATGCGTCTGTAATTTCGATTCTCCGTGATTCTTTGCGTGAATGTGTCCCTACATGCATGATATCGTCCACCCCAAAATCGACCCTAAATATCCGCGGCTGAAACGCCGCCGTTGTGGGCCGCAAGGGCCCTCGCCCACCCCCGGACCCCTGGGTCCGGGGGTGCTTCAGCCCGCCGGTTCAGCCCAGCAGGGCCTGGCGCCAGCTGCGCAGGAAAGCCGCCCCGGCGTCGTCGTGGATGACGTCCTCGCCAAGCCCCAGATCCGCCGCAGTGAGTACCTCGTATGGTTTCACCGGGACGCCGTCGGCGGGCCGGACGTCGACGTGTTTCACCGGGTGGTCGTTGTGGTGCAGCCAGTCGGCCATGGCGTAGTCCGTGCGGGAATCGCCCACCGTCCGCCAGGCCTGCGGGGTGACGCCCTGCGCCGCCAGCAGTTCCACGGCCCGGCTCGCACCGAGGTCCTTGCCCAGCCTGACCGACTCGATGTCGGTGGAGATGATGGTCGGATCGACCCGGTAGTCGATCTGGTCATCGGAGTCAGGGGCGTGGTGGTCCAGCCGCACCACGCCGAGGCCGTGCCGGCCCATCAGTTCCATGGCATCGGCGTCGAACAGGTGCTGTTCGGCGCGGTAGTCGGCGTTCTCGACGGAGATGTGCTGCTCCACGGAGACCATGGCCAGCTTGGTTTCGTCGAAGAACATGTGCTCGGTGTAGTCCTCGGCCACCAGCCGGCGGACGTCGTCGCCGAATGACCGCGGGATGGCCAGATCGTGATCGACATGCACCGGCCCGGGACCCGCGGCGGTGTAGCTGAACCAGACGGCGCCCTTCTCGCACACGGCGTGAATCAGGATGCCGGCCGGCATTCCGGCGGCGATCATCGGCTCCATCACCTGTTCGCGGATGAAGGCAGCCGACCGGCCGGTGTTGAAGATGACCGGGATCCCCGCCGCGGCCAGTGCCAGCAGGTCCGTGATGATCACCGGCTGGACCGCGCGGGTGACGGGGCTCGCCACGGGACCGTCGACGTCGAGCAACAGTGCCAGCGGAGGAGCCGACGGCGAGAGGGACACTGAAGTCTCGGGAAATGTCATGGTCCCATTCTCCCAGCAGCACGGCATCATTGCATGTGCTGTGGACCGTGCCGCAGCCAGGGTCTCGACTGTGACAGCAGGGACCGGCGGTGTGAGCAATGGTTGCTGTTTGGCTACAACCTGCCGGCGCCGGGAGTCGTGGATTCCTTTGCCCGGCCAACTTCCTTACGCTTGGATGGTGATATTCAAAGCCGTGGGCGAGGGACGCCCGTACCCCGACCATGGTTTCAGCACGCCCAGGGACTGGGCGGCGCTGCCGCCGCGCCCGGTCCGGTTGGACGATCTGGTGACCACCAAGCGCACACTCGACCTGGAGGCGCTGCTGGCAGAGGACTCGACGTTCTTCGGCGACCTGTTCCCGCACGTCGTGGAGTACCGCGGAGTCCTGTACCTGGAGGACGGCCTGCACCGCGCCGTCCGGACCGCGCTGCACCAGCGCACAGCCATCCATGCGCGGGTGCTGGTGATCAATGGCTAGAAAGCCAAAGGACGTCACCGTCCTGCACGGGCACCGTGTCATTACCGGCCCGGACCTGCGGGCCACCTTCGTGGAGGATGACGAGCTGCACGACAATCCCGTCAGGATGCGCCGACGCATCCTGCACGGGGTCGTCCTGGTGCTGCTCGTCGCCTTGGTGGCCGCCGCGATTATGATGGCGCTGGCGATCATGAACGGCCAGATCAAGATTCCGGCGTCGGAGCGCAGCCAGGCCGCCGCGTCCGTCTGCCCCGAAGCGCGCTTCGACTACACACCGCCGGAAAAGGTCAACCTCAACGTCTACAATTCGACCTCCCGCCCGGGCCTGGCCCGCTCTGTGGCCGACGCGTTCGCGGACCGCAAGTTCATCGTCGGGGCCGTTGCCAATACGACCTCGAGCTACCGCGGCGTGGCGCTGGTCGTCTCCGGAGCCGCGGGCCAGTCCGCGGCGTTCAGTGTCCAGCGGAACCTGCCGGGCTCGGACTACTTCCAGGACGGCCGGACGGACCCGAGCGTGGACGTCATCCTCACCGGAGACTTCCAGGAACTGGCGAATCCTGAACTTGTCGACCAGACGCCGGGGCAACTGAGCTGCCCGCGCGAGGACCGGCGGATCGTGGACGAATCCGGGCGGCCCATGACGCCGGCGGTTGTGCCCACCCCTGGCGGCTAGCCGCGCCGACGGCTCCTGGGATCAGGAGGAAACGAGCAGGGGACGGCCGTCGTCGTCGAACCGTGCCCCGGCGCCGAGCTGGACGAACCGCACGGTGCGGGCAATCCGGGCCTCCGCCTCGGCGTCCTGGCCGGCACCGTCACCGCGGGCGGCGCTGGAAGACAGGGTGCCGTGGATGAGCTGCGCCAGCTCGGTGGCATCCGCCGCGGGCAGGTAGCCCTGGGCGATGCCGTCCCTAAGGATGCCCTGCAGGAGCACGCTGAGTTCCCCGACGTGGTCCGCCAGCTTCGCGAACGACACCGGCGAGAGCACAGCCCCCATCGCGGGGCCGGGCGGCAAATGGCGCCGGCTGAGATCCTCGACCTGGGCACGAACGTACAGGGCCAGGCGGTCCACCGGGTTCTCCAGCGCATCCAGCGATTCGCGCAGGTCGATCAGGAAACGCTCGGTCTCGTCCAGCGCGTAGGCGATCAGAAGCTCTTCGATGTCCGCGTAGTAGTTGTACACCGCGGTGCGGCCAATCCGGGCGTGCCGTGCGACGTCGGTCATGGTCAGCCCCGGGAGCCCATGCGTGAACAGCAGCTCGCCGAACGCCGTCAGGATGCGGTGCTGGGTCTCGGCTCGTTGGGCGGCGTTGCTCGCGGCCGAAATCCTGGGCATACGGACACTTTAGCGCGATCTGTCAGCAAACCGGCGTTCATTGCCTGTAGGGCTCCAGGCCTTGGATTCCGGCCCTAGCTGGCGCAGCCCTCCGGACTGCAGGCCTCGGCGGTTCCGTGGGCGTCCCCGCCGCCGGCGGCGCTGACCATTTCGAGCGGGCGGCTGTCCCGCCACGCCTGCTCAAGGGCGGCGGTGAACGTCTCGGCCGGCTGGGCGCCGGAGAGCCCGAATTTCCGGTCGATCACGAAGAACGGGACGCCGGTGATGCCCAGCGCGCGGCCTTCCTCGAAGTCCATCCGGACGTCGTCGGCGTATTTGTCAGTGGCGAACAGTTCCTCCAGCTCGGCCGCGACGATCCCCAGGTCCAGTCCCAGCGAGGTCAGGTAGTCCCGGCTGCCGATGTCCTTGCCGTGTTCGAAATGGTCGCTGAGCAGGCGTTCCTTGGCGGCGTCCTGCTGCCCGTAGGCGGCGGCGAGGTGGATCAGCCGGTGGGCGGTGAAGCTGTTGGCAACCACGACGTCGTCAAAACGGTAGTTGAGACCCTCGGCCCTGGCCTGCTCCGCCACGTGCGCGAACATTCCGGCGGCCTGGGCCGGGGCCATGCCCTTGCGGGTGCTCAGGTAGTCCAGTACTGTGCCGTCGTAGTGGTCGGGCAGTGACGGGTCCAGCTGGTAGCTGCGCCACTTCACCTCCACAGTCTCGCGGTGCGGGAAGGCCGCCAGTGCGGTTTCAAAGCGGCGTTTGCCGATGTAGCACCAGGGGCAGGCGACGTCGGACCAGATCTCAATCTTCATGCCTGCCACAACCCCGACGCGGCCGGCTCCATTCCCCGGGGGGCTGTCTGCTTGGTCACGGGATCGGCCGGAGCGGGCGTTCCAGAACGAAGTCGTGCTCCACAGTGTTCCCGAGCGTGAAGGACTTGGTGCCGACCTGGCGGAAGCCTGACTTCGCATAGAACCGGATGGCCCGGGCGTTCTGGTTGTTCACGCCCAGCCAGAGCCCGCGGGCGCCGGCCCCCGCGGCAGCGGCGATGCTCGCCTGCATCAGCTCCGCTGCAGCGCCCATGCCGTGGTGGTCAGGGTGGACGTAGCACTTGCTCAGTTCCGTGCACGGCAGTTCAGCCAGGACCGCGGCCACGTCCGGGTCCCGGGTGGCCCGGGCGACCAAGAGGCTGTAGCCCAGCAGCTCGCCGCCGGCGTCGATCACCAGGACGGTGACGTCAGGATCGGCGAGATAGGCGCGGAAGTTCGACTCGCTGAGCGTGGTGGCGATGTGCGCAGCGATATCTGCGGGTGGCGAGCCCGGCGGACAGGCCAGCGGGAAGGTCACGGCCGCCAGCGCGGCCAGCCTGCCGGCGTCGTCTGCGGTTGCCGTTCGGATTACGTGCGTCATGCCAGAACCCTAATCTGAGGAGGGGGCCGTCTTCGCTTCATGAAGTGTTGTGGCGGCAGGCCGCAGCAGCGCGGGAAATTTCACAGGGCCATTCTCCCTCCCCGGCGGCGCTGCGATGCTCCCGCCCAGTTACTTTCGACCGCACCACTCCGCGCCCTCGGGATCCTGCGGTCTCATGGGCCGATGCGGGGCCAGACACCGAGTAACTGGGCTGGAGCGTCGGCGGCCGGGAAGGCCGCCGGCAGCTCCTGCTAGTCGGCAAAGCCCGCACCCGCGCCGGGCTGCCCCGTTCCGCCGGGCTGGCCCCCATCAATGTGATGGTGCACCCCGGACTGGTTGGGCCGGCGGGATCGGCCTGCCCGGCCCGGCGGAACATGCCACCGGGATGCCGGTGATGCCGCCGATCATTCTGTGCGGGTGTCATAATCGCCGGGTCCGGCGGGGGCCCGTGATAGCAATGGGACTAATGAAAGCATATTTCCGCCCGCTGGCCGAGCCGGGGCACCCATGAGCGCCAACGTCCCGGCGAACGTGCCGCGCGGCTGGATCCTGCTGGCCGCCATCGGGCTCATCGCACTGAACATGCGCGGCCCGTTCGTGGCCGTGGCGTCAGTGGTCGGCCCGATGCAGGCGGACCTCGGCTTCTCCCCGGTGGAACTGGGTCTCCTGACCGGCATCCCGGTGCTGTGCTTCGCCCTTGCCGCGCCGCTCGCCTCGCTGACCGGACGCAAGCTCGGCGCGGAAGTCGCTATCATGCTCACCCTGCTGGGGGTCCTGCTGGGCGTGATGGTGCGGTCGGCGGGCAATGGTGCGGTCGTCATGCTGGGCAC
Source organism: Pseudarthrobacter leeuwenhoeki (assembly GCF_055412885.1). Classification (NCBI taxonomy): domain Bacteria; kingdom Bacillati; phylum Actinomycetota; class Actinomycetes; order Micrococcales; family Micrococcaceae; genus Pseudarthrobacter; species Pseudarthrobacter leeuwenhoeki. The sequence continues at coordinate 111,730 of NZ_JBVAYY010000009.1, forward strand.
GGTGATTCTCGGTGTCGCCATCACGATCGGCAACATCGTCGTACCGCTGATCATCCGGCGCGACTTCGCCCCCGCCCGGCAGGGCACGGCGATGGGCATCTACACCGCCGCCCTGAACATCGGCTCCTTTGTCACCGCCATGGTGATGGCGCCGCTTGCCGCTCTGTTCGGCTGGCGGCTTGCCCTGGCCGCCTGCGGGCTCTTCGCCGTCGCGGCACTCCTGGTCTGGGTGCTCGCCTTCGGCAGCCGGGCGTTCCGGCCGGAACCAATTCCGGCCCCGGAGCCGGCCCGCGCCGGGATTAAGCGGGCGTCGCGCTGGATTACGGTCGGGCTGACCGCAGGATTCGCCGGACAGGCGTTCTCCTACTACGGTGTGACCGCCTGGCTGCCCAGCATCCTTGCGGACGAACTCGGCATGACGGCCGCGGAAGCAGGCGCCGGCTCCTCGCTGTTCCAGATCCTCGCCATCGTGGGCGGCCTGGGCGTTCCGCTCGCGGCCCGTTTCGCCAGCACGACGACGGTGGGACTCACCCTGGGGCTGTTGTGGTTGACCGTTCCGGTGGGCCTGCTGCTGGCGCCGGAGCTGTGGTGGCTGTGGTCCTCGTTGGGCGGCATCGCCCAGGGCGGCGGTATTACGCTCATCTTCATCGCCATCATCCGGCTGGCCCGGGACCAGGCCTCGGCCAGCCGGATGTCCGCCGTCGTGCAGGGTGTGGGCTACTCGTTCGGCGCCCTGGCGCCAACCCTGCTCGGTTATGTTAACGGGGTCTCGGAATCGTGGACCGGGCCGCTGCTGATGGTGCTCGGCTCAGTCGCGATGTTCATCCTCGGGACTGCGCTTTCCCTCCGCCACGTCCCCAAGGCGCACTGACCTACGCAACCGGCGGCGCCATCTCATTTTCCCTATCCGGGCTGGATGAGGACGCGGTCATTCGGCGTCGCACGCCACCGTTCGTCCCGGTCCGTACGCTGGATACTTCGCGACGGCGGGCGATGATCCGGTCCACCGCGAGCGGCACTCCCACGGCCAAGCCGACTGTCAAGAAAATGAGCGCCAATTCCGCTCTGCCGTTCCTTACCCCGACATACGTTATGAAGGCCGTGGTGAGGTCCAGCTCCGTGGTTACGCGAAGCTGCGAACCGATGTCGCGTTCCTGCTGCGTAGCCTGAGCAAGCGCGGAAATCCGATTCACGATCTGATCGCGCTCAGCCGCCACGTCTTCGGCGGACTCCCCGACAACCTCGACCGTTATTACAGGGCGGCTGTAGCTCACCTGCCACTGACCTCCCGAATTGGGGAGGTAGACCTGGTGCCCTTTACGGACACCCGATGCGTAGAGCGGGGCCGAAGTGCTACGCGGATGAACGTTCCGGTCTTCTGCATTGAAGCGATGGCTGACGATCGACGCGAAGGGGACTATTTGGAGCGGGTCGGCCTGAAAGACGTTGCTTTCAATGGGCAATGGCGCCATAAAGCGCACATCCGTTTTGGAGTAGTAGACGCCCGTTTCCTCGTGGGCCACGACCAGGACCGGCAACATCAGGACCACTATGGCCAAGGAAAAGTACCAACGCCGCATCATCCTCGTCCGACCACGCGCTACGCCGCGTCGAAGCTGATTGCGGATTCTCATTGCTGTTCGTCCGTCGCCGGGGCAGCACTTCGCCGGACGTTTGCATAGGCGCCGCAAAGGCCTGCGACCAGGAAAAGCGAGCCGCAAGCCTGCGGGAAGCTAAAGGCATCGAAGAAGGCGAAACTCAAGCTGCCCGCCACCATGGAGGCGACCAGGGCCAGCCCCATGGCTCGCATCGGCTCGCCTGTGCCGAGACGACGGGCGGAAATAGCCACAGTCACGGCGGAGACGATGACGGCCAAGAAGCTGACGAGACCGACGAGTCCGATTTCGATGCTGGTGCCCAGATACTGGTTATCCAGGATTCGATAGGCGGGCAGGAACGTCCCGAATCCGCGCCCGAACCAAGGACTGACAAGCAGGAAGGATATTGCGTCGTCATAGCTGTCGGTTCGGGATGCGACGCTCGAGTCACTGGCGGAGAACATCCCCACTATGGTGCCGGCCATCCCTGGAACGGCCACATACACTGCTACCGCACCCAACGCCATGACGAATCCGCCGGCCCGTCGGACTGCAGGCGACCACGACGGAATCAGAATCAAAAGAACAGCGGCCAAGGAAATGAAAGCTGACCTGCTGACGGACAAAACGGCGGAAAGGGCTATTGTCGCGACCGGAAACCAGCGTAGGAAGGCAGACCGGGACCGATCGTAGATGGCGGCGGTCAGGCAGAAAGGCAACATCATTGCCAGCACGACGGCGTACTCCAGGGGGTGGGTGGCTGTCGCGGCCGCACGCACGAAACCGCCCCTGTCTCCAATGCCGACATTCCCGGTTGCCGACAATCCAGGAATCTGCCACGTGTCCACAAAGTTCAAGCCAGTAAAGAACTGTGCAAGCCCTAACCCGGCGTAGAGGCCGGCGAACAAGGTCAGCCTTCTCACGAGGACCATAAAACGGTCCTCGCGGGTAATCCCGTCGTTTGCGATGAGCAGGATGCCAGCCAGCGCTCCGACCATAATGAGTCCCGAGTCAGCGACGCTGATATCCGATGAAGGCAAAGCTACCAAGGCCGATTTTGAGTAGCTTGCCACGCACGCGCCGACGAAGATGAGGGCCGCGGTGCGAACCCACTGGATACTTTGTGGCCCGTCGAGGGTGGGGCCTTGGATACGATGCCACGCCCACCATAACAACGCCACAATTGCCAGTAGATAGGCCGGCGAACCCGCACTACCAAGCGCTGCGATCCCCTGGTCGGTAGGAACCACGAACAGCAAAATGGCGTACCACGTGATGACGGTGACTGCATCAGGGCCGCTGGATGGGCGGAGTTTGGCGATGACCGACTCGTGACGCCCCAGCCTTGGCGTGGACACGGCAGCCACGTCTATTTGTTCGGTGCCATGGTCGGGACTTTGTTCGGTGCCATGGTCGGGACTTCTTCTTCAGGTTCAATCTCCGGGGCCGGATCGTCGCCCGGGGAAGGGCCATCCTGGGGCTGATCATCCTCACCCAGGTCCTTGCGTCGCCGCCGCTGTGTACCGGTGCGGGACGAAATTAGGCGGTCGAGCAGTCCGGTCGCCAGCACGGTGACGCAAACACCCAAAGCCAGGGCGGCCAAGACAGCCCGGAGCTGAGCCTTCCCGTCAATTTGGGGCTCGCTCTCCCGGACAATCGTCATGGCGGTAATGCGGGATGAGGATGGAACATTCAATTGGTCCTGCATGATCTCAAGGTTCTGGGGTACCACCTTCAGTACGTCGTCGAGTACCTGAAGGCTGCTTGCCGGGCTCTCACCTTCCGATGTGATCAGGATGATGGGTCCAGAGGACGCGATGTCCTTCTCTGCAACATAGCCTGTTCCGGCGTGACCTTTCAGGATCTTTTCCTGGACAGATCCTGAACCAAGCCTCACGTTGAGCACGCTGAGCGCTTGATCAAGGCCTCCCAAAAACAGGTAAGGGTTTCCTCCGGGAGTGACCAGGGACTCCGGTGGTATGAGCACCACCCGCGCAGTCCCTTTGTAAACTGGCGGCACGACCGAGGACAACAACAGTGCAGCGCCAGCAGTCAGCAATAACCCGATGACGACAAAGTACCAGCGTCGCAGGAGACCGTTGCCCAAATCACGCAACAGCACGGTCACCTCTGACTTCGGGCGTGATGCATACTCGGACTGGTCGCTTCGCCACTGGGTCGGACCTGAATTCCATTTGTTGCCTCCGTTGAAGTGCACGAGCCTGACGAGCGGGCTGGTGCATTCGGGTTGTCACATCCTAACGGCGGGCAGCTTGGCGTTACAGTAGTCACACTGAAGTCAAGTAGTCCGTCTTAGATTGCAGGTATTGGGACCAAGAAGGACTAGTTCACCAACGGTGGCGAACAAGCCCACCGCCTGCTGAGGTGACACTTAAGGCCCATGTTCGCGAGGAACATGGGCCTTAACTGTCATCTCGACGCCGTTGTCGAGTCCCCGAGGGGGTCTTCCGTCGCTGGGCCACCGCCCCGGATTTCGGGGGTGCCTGTTGCGAAGGGCATGGCAGCCCAGCAGACGGAAATCTGTACCTTGCGGAGTGCTCCTGTACCGGACTTAGGCCGGGGTGAGGGCGTGATCCTCGGTGGGGACGTCGCCGCCGTCGCGCGCTTCATGCAGGTACCGGTCGTAAGCCGGAAGTGTCAGGAAGGCCGGGAAAGCCGCGGTGAGCGTGACTTCCTCGAAGATGTCCCGGGCATCGGCGAAGCGGTCGCCTTCGAAGCGTTCGAGCTTGGCGAACTCCTCGTCCAGCATGTCCTCGACCCATTCGCGGGTGATGACGTCGCCCTGGTCCGTGATGGCCCGGGCGAAGATCCACTGCCACAGCTGCGAGCGGGAGATCTCCGCGGTGGCGGCGTCCTCCATCAGGTTGTGGATGGCCACGGCGCCGTTGCCGCGGAGCCAGGACTCGATGTAGCGGATGCCGACCTCGAGGTTGTTCCGGATGCCCTGCTCGGTGATGGTTCCGGTGGTGGAGGCGATGTCGAGCAGGGCCCGGTCGTCCGGGGTGACATCCTCGCGGAGCCGGTCGAGCTGGTTCGGGCGGTCGCCGAGGACGCCGTCGAACACCTCGCGGCAGACCGGAACCAGGTCCGGGTGGGCCACCCAGGAGCCGTCGAAGCCGTCGCCGGCCTCGCGGGTCTTGTCCGCGCGGACCTTCTCGATGGCGATCGCGTTGGCTTCGGCGTCCTTGCGGTTGGGGACGGCCGCGGCCATTCCGCCGATCGCCATGGCGCCGCGCTTGTGGCAGGCCCGCACCAGCTGTTCGGTGTAGGCGCGCATGAACGGCTGGGTCATGGTCACCTGGCTGCGGTCCGGCAGGACGTAGCGGGGGCCTCGGGTGCGGAAGTTCTTGATCAGCGAGAAGATGTAGTCCCAGCGGCCGGCGTTCAGGCCTGCGGCGTGGTCGCGCAGTTCGTAGAGGATCTCCTCCATTTCGAACGCGGCCGTGATGGTTTCGATCAGCACGGTGGCCCGGATGGTGCCCTGCGGGATGCCGAGCAGGTCCTGGGCGAGGACGAAGATGTCGTTCCACAGGCGGGCCTCGAGGTGGTTCTCGATCTTCGGCAGGTAGAAGTACGGGCCCTTGCCCTGGGCGATCAGCCGGCGGGCGTTGTGGAAGAAGTACAGGCCGAAGTCGACGATGCCGCCGGCGATCGGGGCGCCGTCAATGAGCATGTGCTTTTCCGGCAGGTGCCAGCCGCGGGGCCGGACCACGATCGTGGGCAGCTCCTCGGCGGGGCGGAGCTTGTATTCCTTGCCCTCCGGGGAGGTGAAGTCGATCCGGCGCTCCAGGGCATCGGTGAGGTTGAGCTGGCCCTGGATAACGTTGCGCCACGACGGGGTGGAGGAGTCCTCCATGTCCGCGAGCCACACCTTGGCGCCGGAGTTCAGCGCGTTGATGGTCATCTTCTTGTCCACCGGGCCGGTGATCTCGACGCGGCGGTCCTCAAGGCCCGGAGCCGGGGGAGTAACGCGCCAGTTCGGATCGTTCCGGACGGACTCGGTCTCGCGGAGGAACCGCGGGTCCTGGCCTTTGCCGATCTGCTGGCGGCGGTCCCGGCGGGCCTGCAACAGTTCCATCCGCCGTCCCTTGGTCGCCTTGTGCAACTTGGCAACGAACGCCAAGGCGTCAGGAGTCAGGACCTCGCTCTGCCGGCAGATCGGCTGGGCGGTCAACGTAACCCCGTTGATGGTGAAGTTGTCAGTGAAGCTGTTCATTTCAATCTCTCCTCGGAGAAGTAAATGCTCGACGGCGGGTGCGGTTTGCGCTGGTGTGGTGAATACGAGGCCGAAGGTGCCGGCATTGCGGCAGCCTGCGTAAAAGGGGCCCTATGTCCGGGCCCGTCCCCGCTCAGCGAGGTCGGACCCGGACATGGGGAATAGCAGGCCGAGCAATGCCGGACCGAAGGCCGGACGTAAGCCGCGCCGGCGGACGCAAGCGCCGCCGTCGTGCCTTCGGGTGAGCGGAATCAACCGCTCACCCTGGGCTGAATCTTTAGTGGAACTGGCCTTCTTCGGTGGATCCCGCCAGAGCCAGGGTGGATGCGTTCGGGTTGAGCGCGGTTGCGATCTCGTCGAAGTAGCCGGTGCCGACTTCGCGCTGGTGCTTGGTCGCGGTGTAGCCGCGGGATTCGGAGGCGAATTCCTTCTCCTGCAGCTCGACGTAGGCGCTCATGCCTTCACGGGCGTAACCGTGGGCGAGGTCGAACATCGAGTAGTTCAGGGCGTGGAAGCCGGCCAGGGTGATGAACTGGAAGGTGAAGCCCATGGCGCCGAGTTCGCGCTGGAACTTGGCGATCGTGGCGTCGTCGAGGTGCTTCTTCCAGTTGAACGACGGGGAGCAGTTGTAGGAAAGCATCTGGTCCGGGAAGTCTGCCTTGACGGATTCAGCGAACTTGCGGGCCAGCTCCAGGTCAGGGGTGCCCGTTTCCATCCAGATGAGGTCGGAGTACGGTGCGTAGGCCTTGGCGCGGGCGATGCAGGGTTCGATCCCGTTGCGGACCTTGTAGAAGCCCTCCGCGGTGCGCTCGCCGGTGACGAATTCCTGGTCGCGCTCGTCGACGTCGGAGGTGATCAGGGTGGCTGCCTCGGCATCGGTGCGGGCGATGATGACGGACGGGGTACCCGCGACGTCGGCGGCCAGGCGGGCCGCGTTCAAGGTACGGACGTGCTGCTGGGTGGGGATCAGGACCTTGCCGCCGAGGTGGCCGCACTTCTTCTCCGAAGCGAGCTGATCTTCCCAGTGCACGCCCGAGGCGCCGGCCTGGATCATGGACTTCATCAGCTCGTAGGCGTTGAGCGGGCCACCGAAGCCGGCCTCGGCGTCGGCGACGATCGGGACCATCCAGTCCTCGACGGTCTGGATGCCCTCGGAGAATTCAATCTGGTCGGCGCGGAGCAGGGCGTTGTTAATGCGGCGGACCACGGTCGGAACCGAGTTGGCCGGGTACAGGGACTGGTCCGGGTAGGTGTGGCCGGAGTTGTTGGCATCAGCGGCAACCTGCCAGCCGGAGAGGTAGATGGCGCGGAGTCCGGCCTTGACCTGCTGCACGGCCTGGTTGCCGGTCAGTGCGCCGAGAGCGTTGGTGTATTTGCCTTCCTTGTGCTCTGTGGTCAGCTGCTTCCACAGCTTCTCGGAGCCGCGGCGGGCCAGGGTGTGCTCCTCGGAGACGCGGCCGCGGAGGCGGACGACGTCGGAGGCCTTGTAGTCGCGGGTGATACCTGCCCAGCGCGGGTTGGCAGCCCACTCGAGCTCCAGTGCGGCGGCCTGCTCTTCGGGCGTCTGGGCGGGCTCAAATGCTGCAGTCATCTTTGTCTCCTTGGTGAGGTCCGGGGCCGGCCCGGCTGCTTCTTCACAGTTCGGTCCGGCTGATCCCGGGCGGTGTAACTTTTTCCGTAAGACCTACTTTTCTATACTTTCAATCAGCTTTCTAGAGGAAAAGAGTGGAAAGAAATGCACTTCTTCGCGTATTCTCAATAAATGCACCCCGCCAGTTGGAATCGCCCCGCCTCCGCCGCCTCGCCCGCTGTCCCGGAGGTGGACGTCATCAGCATGGGCCGCCGCGTCCGCCACCTCCGCAAGGCCGCCGGACTCACGCTCGATGACCTGAGCGCTACGGTGGGCACCGCCCCCAGCCAGCTGAGCCTGATCGAGAACGGCAAGCGCGAGCCCAAACTCGGCCTGCTCCAGCAGCTTGCCGCGGCACTCGGCGTCAGCATCGACGAGCTGCTGGGCGCGGAGCCGCCCAACCGCCGCGCCGCCCTGGAGATCGAGCTGGAACGCTACCAGCGCAGCCCCATCTACGAGTCCCTCAAGCTGCCCAAGATCCGTATCAGCTCGCGGCTCCCGATGGATGTGCTGGAGTCCATGGTGGGGCTGCAGCACGAGCTGGAACGCCGGCTGAACGAGCAGGTCGCGACGCCGGAGGAGGCCCGCCGCGCGAACGGGGAACTGCGCGCCATGATGCGCGAGCGGAACAACTACTTCCCGGAGTACGAGGCCGAAGCGCAGAAGGTCTTGGCCTCCGTGGGGCACACGAGCGGCCCGCTGTCCCATCACGTCATCGCGGACATCGCCGGGCACCTCGGGTTCAGCCTCCACCACGTGGGCGATCTGCCGCACTCCACCCGTTCGGTGACCGACCTTAAGAACCGCCGGATTTATCTCACGCAGAACGCGCGCAGCGACCACGACCCGCGTTCGGTGCTGCTGCAGGCGCTGGGCCACTACGTTCTGGGGCACCAGACCCCCACCAACTACGGTGACTTCCTGATGCAGCGGGTGGCCACAAACTACTTCGCCGCCGCGCTCCTCCTCCCGGAGCAGGCGACCGTGGAGTTCCTGCAGCAGGCCAAGCAGGCCAGGGAGATCGCAGTGGAGGACATCCGGGATGCCTTCGCGGTGTCCTACGAGACCGCCGCGCACCGCTTCACCAACCTCGCCACCCAGCACCTGGACCTGCGGACGCACTTCCAGAAGACCCATAAGAGCGGCATCATCTACAAGGCCTACGAGAACGACGGCGTGACGTTCCCGCAGGACCATACCGGCGCCATCGAGGGCCAGCCGTCCTGCAAGAACTGGACGTCCCGGATGGTCTTCGACGTGCCGGACAAGTTCAGCGCGTACAACCAGTACACCGACACCCCGGCCGGGACCTTTTGGTGCACGGCGCGGACCGAGCGCTCCGCCAACGGCGAATTTTCCTTGTCCGTAGGGGTTCCCTACGCGCAGGTGAAGTGGTTCCGCGGCCGGGACACCACGGAGCGGTCCAAGTCGACCTGCCCGGACGAAAGCTGCTGCCGGCGCCCGCCGGCGGCCCTGACCTCGGAATGGGCCGGCAACGCCTGGCCCTCGGCGCGGGCCCACTCGCACCTGCTCGCCGCGATGCCGCCGGGCGCCTTCCCCGGTGTGGACGAGACTGAGGTCTACTCGTTCCTGCAGGCGCACTCGGGGAGCTGACAAGGGCGCGCCCGCGGCCCGGGAGTTTCCGGTAAACCGCGCGGTCTCCGACGAGTTGCTCCCTGCGACGGCGTCAAAGTGCGGGCGTCTCCGGCGCCTCCGGCACCTCCGGCACCTCCGGTCGCTCCGACGTTGCGGTTAGCGCGGGCCGCCCTGCCAGAGCGCGTCGAACGGCGCTCCCGAGGCCAGCCGGTTCCGGATCCCGGCGGTCACAAAAGCTTTGGCTGTCCGGGCTGCCTCCAGAGGCGTCGCGCCTTTGGCCAGCTCGGCCGTCACAGCGGCGGCCAGCGAGCAGCCGGCACCGGAGACTGCCACTTCGCCCACCTTCGGGGCAGACAGGACTTCCAGCGTCTCACCGTCGTAGTAGACGTCGACGGCGTCGGGGCCGGCCAGGCGCACTCCGCCTTTGGCGAGCACCGTGGCTCCGCTGAGCTCGTGGATCCGGACGGCGGCGGCCTTGAGCGACTCGAGGTCGGTGATTTCCAGTCCGGAGAGGGACTCGGCCTCGAAGTGGTTCGGCGTGACAAACGTGGCCAGCGGCAGGATCTGCGCTTTGAGGGCCTGGTCCGTGTCCAGCGCGTGGCCCGGCTCCTGGCCCTTGCAGATCAGCACCGGATCCAGCACCACGTTCCTGAACGCAGCGCCGGCCAGCGCCGAGGCGACCGTCGAAATCGTCGCCGGGCTGCCCAGCATGCCGATCTTCACGGTATCCAGCACGGACGGTGCGCCGGACCCGGCACCATAGGCCGCCGTCGTCGCCTCGAACTGGTCGGCGATGACCTGCTGGTCGATCGGGACGAAGCGGTGGTTCCAGTTGTCCTGCGGATCGAAGGAGACGATGCACGTCAGGTTGGCGATGCCAAAGACGCCAAGTTCCTGGAAGGTCTTCAGGTCAGCCTGTGCGCCGGCGCCGCCGGTCGCTTCGGAACCGGCGATGGTCAGGGCGACGGCGGGCGTGGCCGCGTCGGGGGCGGTGCCGGAAACAGCCGGGGCGGCGGGGTCAAAAGAGGTGGGAGTCATGGACCTATCCTGCCATTCCAGGAAAACCCGCCGCATTGTGCACATGACCAATATGAACACAACCCACGTGCCCCGGATCACCGCGAATAACGTGGCGGACGGCGTTGCTTTCTTGCGGCGCCGGATCCAGGAAGGTTCATTGATGAGCACCCAGCTGTCCGAATCGGCGCAGACGAGAAAAGCCGTCAGCAATATTCTCAAAGGCTCCGCCGGCAACCTCGTCGAGTGGTACGACCTCTACGTTTACACAGTCTTCGCGGCCTATTTCCAGTCGCATTTCTTCAATTCCAAGGACGAGCTCCAGGCGGGCCTTGAAGCCATGGCCGTCTTCTCGACGTCGTTCCTGATGCGCCCGGTTGGTGCCTGGTTCTTCGGCCGCTACGCCGACCGCAAGGGACGCAAGGCAGCGCTGACCCTGAGCGTGACGATGATGTCCGCCGGTTCCTTCGCCATCGCCATCCTGCCGACGACGCAGCAGATCGGCGTCTGGGCTCTGCTCCTGCTGATCCTGGTCCGGCTCATCCAGGGCTTCTCCGTCGGCGGCGAATACGGCACGAGCGCCACCTACATGTCAGAGGCCGCCACCTCCAAGCGCCGCGGCTTCTTCTCCAGCTTCCAGTACGTCACGCTGATCGGCGGCCAGATGCTGGCCTTGCTGGTCCTGGTCATCCTGCAGAACACCATGGACAAGTCCACCTTGACCGAGTGGGGCTGGCGGATCCCGTTCGCGATCGGCGGCGTGGCCGCGCTGGTGGTTCTGTGGCTGCGGCGGTCGATGGAGGAAACCGTGTCTGCGGAGCAGGTCGAGGCCGCCAAGGTTCCGGCCGTGGCCGGCGTTGCCCAGCCGGGCACCATGAAGCTGCTCATCACCGAGTACTGGAAGCCGCTGCTGATCTGCATTGGCGTCACACTCGGCGGCACCGTGGCTTTCTACACGTACACCAACTTCATCCTGAAGTTCATGAACGATACATCCGGCATCGCCAAGACCGAGACCTCGGTGATTAACTTCTGGGCGCTGTTGATCTTTATGTTGCTGCAGCCGGTGTACGGCCTTATCTCCGACAAGGTCGGGCGCAAGCCGCTCCTGCTCTGGTTCGGCATCACCGGTGTCCTGTTCACCTGGCCGTTGCTCTCCACCCTGGCCGGCACCAAGGATCCCTTCACCGCATTCCTGCTGATGATGGGTGGCCTGCTGATCGTCGGCGGCTACACCTCCATCAACGCCCTCGTGAAGGCGGAGCTGTTCCCGGCTTCCATCCGGGCCCTCGGCGTCGGCCTCGGCTACGCGATCGCGAACTCGCTGTTCGGCGGCACGGTTCCGCTGCTGGGTGCGGCGTTCCAGAAGGCCGAGCGCGTGGACCTGTTCTTCACCTACGTCACCGTGGCCATCGCCATCTCGCTGGTGGTCTACATCTTCGCGCTGAAGAACAAGAAGTCCACACACCTGGACCACGAGCAGGGCCACGCATGGGAGCCCTCTGCCGCCCGGGCTGTGCCGGCCGACGGCCGCAAGGACGACGACAAGGACCTCGTCGGCTCGCGCCGCTAGCTCCGCAGGCTGCCAAACCGGCGGTGAGCACGACGGCGGGTTGCCGGCTCCGGGACTACGGTCCGGCAGCCGGCGGCCCGCCGTCGTCGTCCGGGGGCCGGTTGCCCGGTCGATCCCCGGGAGGCGCGGCGGGCGAATCCGGCGGTTGCGACAGACTCCGGGGGTGAACATTGCGTTGCCAACGCCACCGGAATCATCAGGCAGGTAAAAGACCGCCGCAGGCTGATCCTCCTCCAGGCCAGGTCTTTCACCGGGCCTGCCGGTACTTCGGCGCTGCGTTCGGACGCAACCCACCGGATCATCGCCTTGCCGGGCGAAACCGCTGTCCTTGGGGTAACCGGCAGCCAGGCCGAAATACCAGCGGGGCCGCGTGCCTGCAGCGGGGCGGGGGCCTGCAGCCGGGAGGCAGGCCCCCGCTGCCGCTCCAACAACAGTTCCCGGCTCCGGGTGAGAGAATGGGAGCCGGTTCCGGCACCAGTTCTCCGGACCCGTCCAGTGCTAATACAGCCGGCTGCCCAGCGTGGTCCTCCCCCCGAGGATCCGGGACGCCGAGCGAACCACTATGAATGGAATACCCATGCCTACCGCCCAGACGTTTCCGGCCGCAGCGCCGCCAAAGTTCGCCTCAATTGGTTCCTCCTCCTTCGCCATCCTGCTGGCCGTCATGGCCGTGGTGCTGATTCTGTCCAACATCGGGGCATCGAAGGGGGTCGCGATCGGCCCGGTCATCACCGACGGCGGCTTCTTCCTCTTCCCGCTGGCCTACATCCTCGGGGACGTCATCAGCGAGGTCTACGGGTTCAAGGTGGCCCGCAAGGCCATCATCACCGCCTTCGCGCTGTCCGTCTTTGCATCACTCTGCTACTGGATCATCATCGCCTTGCCGGGCTTTGACGACGACTTCGGGGTTGCCAAGCAGGCCGCGCTGGAAGGCGCGCTGGGCCCGGTCCCGCAGATTGTGCTGGCCTCCCTGCTGGCGTTCCTGGCCGGGCAGACCATTAACGCGTGGATCCTCGTGAAGATGAAGGCACGCACGGGGGAGAAGTCCCTCTGGGCACGCATCATGGGGTCCTCCGTCGCCGGCGAGTTCGTGGACACCCTGATCTTCTGCAGCATCGCCGCCTCTGTCATCGGCATTACCGACGGCGGCACGTTCGTGAACTACGTCGTCGTGGGCTTCCTTTACAAGACCCTCGTGGAGTTCCTCTTCGTCCCGGTCACCGCGGCCGCGATCGGCTGGATCAAGAAGCGCGAACCGAGCTACGGGGCGTAGGCGGGGCTCTGAACCGAGTTCTCGGCGATTTCGGATGCATCCGGCGACTTCGACGGCGAGCGGCAGCCCGGGATGCGGCCCTGGAGGCGGGACTCCCCTAGGAGTAGTACTGCCCCAGGGTCTCGGCCTTGAACTCGAAGAAGGTGCCGGCCTCGATGGCGAGACGGGCGTCGTCGACCATCTTCACCACGAAGCGCTCGTTGTGGATCGAGATCAGTGTGGCGGAGACCATTTCCTTGGCCTTGAACAGGTGGTGGATGTAGGCCCGGGAGTAGTTCAGGCAGGCGTAGCAGTCGCAGCCTTCCTGCAACGGGCCGAAGTCGCGCTTGTACATGGCGCCGGAGAGGTTGTACCGGCCGGTGGGGTGGTAGAACGCCGAATTCCGGGCCACCCGGGTCGGTGAGACACAGTCGAAGGTGTCCGCGCCGTTTTCAATCGCGGTGAAGATATCGTCCGGCTCGGAGATGCCCAACAGATGCCGGGGCTTGTTCTCGGGCAGTTCCTCGTTGCACCAGCGCACGATCGTGCCCAGGTTCTCCTTCTCCAGGGCCCCGCCGATGCCGAAGCCGTCGAAGTTCATCGCGCCGAGGTCGCGGCAGGCCTTGCGGCGCAGGTCTTCGTACTGGGCGCCCTGGATCACACCGAAGAGCGCCTGGTAGGGCTTGCCCACACGCCCGGACGTGAGCCGGAAGTGCTCGGTGACGCAGCGCTCCGCCCAGCGCCGGGTGCGTTCCAGGGATTCCTCCTGGTAGCCGCGGGAGTTTTGCAGCGTGGTGAGCTCGTCGAACGCGAACATGATGTCAGCGCCGATCTGGTGCTGGACGTTCATCGAGATTTCGGGGCTGAACCGGTGCCGGTCGCCGTTGAGGTGGCTCTTGAACCACACGCCTTCCTCATCCACATGGGCCAGGCGTTCCTTGCCGGGGGCAACGGCGTCGTCGGGGACGGCGGTGTCCGCAACAGGCGCAGTTTTCATGTTGATGACCTTCTTGAACCCCGAGCCCAGGCTCATCACCTGGAACCCCCCGGAGTCCGTGAACGTGGGCCCGCGCCAGTTCATGAAGGCACCCAGCCCGCCGGCCTCGTCCAGGATGTCCGCGCCCGGCTGCAGGTACAGGTGGTAGGCGTTGGCCAGCACTGCCTGCGCGCCAAGCTCGGCGACGGATTCCGGGAGGACCGATTTGACCGTAGCCTTGGTGCCGACCGCGATGAAGGCCGGGGTCTGGATCTCGCCGTGCGGTGTGGTGATGGTGCCGGTGCGGCCGAGGAACTCCCCGCCGTTGGCGAGGACCTGGGCCTCCGACGGTGGGCAGCTTTCGCTCAGGCGTTTGCCCACACGGAAGGAAAACTCGGACTGCCGGGCCGGCAGGGGCGATGACACGGGTGTTTCAGGATTGGCTGGCACCGTTCAAGTGTGCCAGCTAACAGCCTCCAACCCTTAGTGCAGCGGATCGGATGTGGGGTAGTTCTCAGCCCGCCACGTGTCCCAGGAGTTGCGGATGGACTCCAGCTGGTGCGCCCCGAGGTCATAGGTGGAGACGATGACCAGGGATCCGCCCTCAGGCCTGATGTCCTTGGTGGCCGGCTGGTCCGCCACGATCACCAGGCCTTCGCCGTGTTCCGCGTAGTGGTGGACCGTGAGCCCCACCTGGTGGGTGCTGCGGAACCAGACCTTGCCGGAGACTTCCTCGCCCGTGGCCAGGGTCAGCGAGTACGGGTCGCCGGGCTTGGGGACGTCGGACAGGCCCAGCTTTTCGATTGCGGACCCATCGTTCCCGGGGACGAAGAAGACCAAGGTCCGGCGGTTGCCGTGCGGATGCCGTTCGAGGGCGAAGCGGAGCTGCTGGATGAAGGTCAGCCAGCCCTGGGTGATGTCCTCATCCCAGGCGGCCCACTCGGAATTGTGGTCCACCGCGGCCCGCGTGACGCTGACTTCCGTGCCGGACGGGACCGGTTTCAGGGTGAAGACGTCCCCGCCGTCGACCACCAGGGAGGTGTGGTCGGCGCCTTCGATGACATTGGGGCTGAAATAGATCTCATTGATCTCGGACACCTGGTCGTCGGCTTCCCAGCCGTGCCACTGGGCAACCTTGGCGGGCTCGCGCAGCATTGTCCAGACCTGCTGCGCGTCGGAGTTGATCACAACGCTCAGATTGTTCGTCATGGGGTGAATCTACAACGCCCGGCCGGAAGGGGGTAGGGGCCAAACGCCTCAGGAACGGACGGACTCAAGTTCGTTGCCGATCCGGCGGTCCAGCTCCGGGGCGCCGATGGTCTCCGAGCCGCCGTGGGCACGCAGGAAGAGCAGCGCCTCAAGCCGCAGGAGCCGCCATTCGCGTTCGGCATCCGGATTCGAGTTGTCGATCGAGCGGAAAATCTCCTTGTCGTACAGGTTCGGTTCGTTGAGCGAGCGCTGGCGCACCTTGGCGTTGATCCGGGCCTTGAACGGGTCCGTCTCCATGGCATCGGGGGAGCGGAGGAACTTCTCGTACACAGCGGCACGTTCCTCCTGGCCGACCTGGCGGCAGATGTAGCTGGACAGGGAAAGAGAGGCCTCCACCGATGCCCAGCGGCCGCGGTTGCCGTCGAAGGGCAGCACATTGAGCAGGTCGGCAACGGCGAGAGCGTTTTCGGCGTCCTTGAGGATGATGAACAGCTCCTGCGCGAGGTCACTGAGGTCCTTGAGGCAGCTGCCGGACTTCGTGTTGATGCCCTTGGCCAGCCGTTCGCTGAGCAGCAGCACTCCTGCCGAGCCCGGGTGGGCCTCGGCCACGGACTGAACCACGGACTCGGGCGTGCGCTCAAGGGCAGGGATCAGTGCCAGGTCCTCGTCAGTGGGGCCACTCACCACCGGCGGAACAGGCGGCAGGGGAGGGAGGACGACGGCGGGAGCGGCGGCGCCGCCGGCCTCCGCGTTCCTGTCCTGCCCGGCTGCGCCGCGCTGGACGCTGCCCGCGCCGGCGGCGGGTTCGCCGGGCTGCAGAGCGGAGCCGGCATCCCCAAGGGTGGTTGCCTCAGCCTCGGCGGGGGCGCCGAGTATCAGGACGGTGGAGGACGCCGCGATCCGGAGCCCGCCGCCTCCCGTGAGGGTCGCCACAACCACGGCGGGGGTGCCGAAATCGTCGGTTTCGATGTCCACACGCTGGATTTCGGCGGAGCGGTTGCCGTCGGGCAAGAGCAGATGATCGCCGCTCTGCAGAGATCCAGCCTGCTGTTCGATATGGTGCGGGGCGGCCGGGGGGTGGGTCATTGCAGTCCTTAAATTCTTTTGCGGTCCGCCCACCAGTCTACAAAGGCGCGCGCCGGAAGTCGGGGACGCCGCCTCCGTGGGTCAGTTCCCGACGCCGGCGAAGGCCAGGGCCTGGCGGATCAGGGCACCGCGGCCGCCGCTGAACTCCAGCTGGACATCCGAGCTCATGACTTCCTGCGGGGTCATCCAGGTCAATTCCAGCGCGTCCTGCCGCGGCGAGCATTCGCCGGTGACGGGGATGACGTAGGCCAGGGCGACGGCGTGCTGGCGGTCGTCGGTGAATCCGGTGTGGGACGGGGACGGGAAGTATTCGGCCACCGTGAACGGCACCGGGCTGATCGGCAGCTGCGGGAAGGCCAGCGGGCCGAGGTCCTTCTCCATATGGCGCAGCAGGGCCGCGCGGATGGTCTCGCGGTACAGCACCCGGCCGGAAACCAGGGAGCGGACCATCGTGCCGTCCTCCTCGGCCTGCAGGAGCGTGCCAACCTCGTTCACAAACCCGAGCGGATCCAGCCGGACCGGGACGGCCTCGACGTAGACCATGGGCAACCGGCCGCGCGCCTCGAACAAATCTTCGTCGGTGAGCCAGCCTGGATTCGGGTCAGGAGTGCGAACGTTCATGGTTAAGTTCTACCCCATCCCTGCTGCTGGGGCGTGATCACACTCACCCGGCGGACGGCGCCGCCGAAATCCAGAGGGGCGGGTGGGCGGCGCTGCCGCCGGCATCGGGGTTGGCCACGTGCAGGGTGGGGACGGCCGCTTCCTCAATCACCGCGGCCTCGTTCCCTGCCTCGCTCAGACGCCCGCGGAGGACGGTCAGGTCGCCGGCGTATTCGAAGCCCAGTCCGGCGCGCCCGGCCCCGGTGCCTGCACCGACCATGAGGATACCGCCGTTCTTAGCTGTGAAGGCTTCGGATTCGGCAGTGTCAGCGTCGGCGTTGCCGACGCCGCTGCCCGGGAGCGGGCGGGGCAGGGCGCCGATGTCGCGCAGGGTCCGGGTCGCTGCCACGGCGTCCTCGGAGAACCAGACCCCGACGACGGAGATGCCCGGGTCCGCTGCCGCGGACCCGCCCCGGCTGCCGTCCGTGGTGCGTGTGGCCGGGTCGGCGAGGAAACTGAACCCGTCCGCGGCCGTGATGCGGCAGGACGGGCCGTGGTCCGCGTCGATGAGTTCTGCGTTGGTGCCGGCCGCTGTGGTGCCGGCGGCCGCCCCGGCTTCGTTGGTCCGCCGGGCGAATTCCAGCAGGTCCCCCACCTCGACGCCGAGAGATGTGGTGCCGTCCTCGGCGGAGCCCTGCTCGACAACGTGGAGGGCGAGCCGGCCGGAGCCGGCGTCGAACTCCCGCCAAGTGGGTTCGTCGACGGTTTTGACCATGCCCAGTCCGGTGAGCAGCCGCTCCCATTCGTCAAGACGGGAGGTGAAATGGATCGGGCGGACACGCAGCATCGTTGCTCCTGAAGGTAGTGACGGGTTCCGGCTCTCAGGAACATCGTCCCACCAAACCGGTGTCCGTGGTCAGTACGGAGCAGACAAATCGGTGACCGTAATCCGTGCGGAGCAGAATGGTGCCATGGCTATTGAACTTAAGGAACTGCTGGTCAGAGATGCCGCCGAGTGGCGCGCGTGGCTGGAGCAGCACCACGCGGAGAGCCCCGGGGTGTGGCTGGTGCTGCACAAGAAGGGCGGCGCGGTGACGGAGCTGGACTATGAGGCCGCCCTGCAGGAGGCGCTGTGTTTCGGCTGGATCGACGGACAGGGCCGGCGGCGGGATGAAGAGAGTTCGTTCCAGCGGATGACCCGCCGGGGACCAAGAAGTCTGTGGTCCGCCCGGAATGTGGAGCGGATCGGCCGCCTTGAGGCAGCCGGCAGGATGGCGCCGGCCGGCCGCGCCGCCGTCGACAGCGCCAAAGTGGACGGCCGCTGGGAGGCTGCCTACTCCGGCGCGGCGACGGCGGACGTGCCTGAGGACCTGGCCGCGGCCATCGCCGCCGAGCCGCGGGCGCAGGCGATGTTCGACGTCCTGACCTCG
This sequence comes from Pseudarthrobacter leeuwenhoeki, assembly GCF_055412885.1. Lineage (NCBI taxonomy): Bacteria > Bacillati > Actinomycetota > Actinomycetes > Micrococcales > Micrococcaceae > Pseudarthrobacter > Pseudarthrobacter leeuwenhoeki. Next base: position 129,934 of record NZ_JBVAYY010000009.1, read on the forward strand.
GTGAACAGGTACGCCCTGATTTACCGGGTCACCGCGGTCAAACAGGCCGCCACCAGGGCGAAGAAGATCGCGGGATTCGTTGAGATGCTCGCCCGGAACGAAACGCCGTACCTGCAGCACAGGCGGCCGCCGGGCCCGTGACCGCCCCGGCCCCTGATCCCGGCGGTCCGTCCTTAGAACCCGACGCCCATGGCCTGCGCGACCACCACGGCAGACGCTGAGGACCACGCCTGCGGATGGCACGACGCCGGATAGGGCACCGCGTGGCCGGCCTCCTCGGCAGTGATGCCGGCGAACAGTTCCGGCAGACGGTGTCCGAAGGAGCCGGACGCTGCCAGCAGGCCCTCGGCGATGGTCCGGGCCTCGTCGAGGAACCCCTCGGCGAGCAGCCCCCGGACCGCAATCGCGGTGTCGTGGCTCCAGACCGAACCGCAGTGGTAGCTGAACGGCCAGAAACCGGCGGCGCGCCGGGAAATCGTGTGCAGGCCGTAGCCGGAGAACAGCTCGGGGCTGAGCAACCGGTCCGCCACGAGCCGGGCCTCCGAGGCGTCCAGAATTCCGGTGCCGAGCAGGTGTCCCATGTTGGAGCCCGGGATATCCAGCGGCTCGCCGTGCCCGTCCAGGGCCATCGCGGGGAAGGGGCCGTCGTCGTCCTCGACCCAGAAGCGCGCGCGGAAATTCTGTTGCAGCGTCTCGGCAAAGTCCCGCAGCGCCTGGGCCCCGGGCTCGCCATAGGCATCAAAGAGGTCGGCGGTGTCCACGGCGGCCTGGTAGGCGTAGCCCTGCACCTCGGAGAGCGCGATCGGGCCGTCGGCCTGCCGGCCGTCGCGGAACTGCATCGCGTCACCGGAGTCCTTCCAGCCCTGGTTGCTGAGCCCGTGGCCGGTAGTGTCCTGGTAGCTCAGGAACCCGCTGTTCGTGCTTCCGGGCGCGCCTGCTGCGGCCAGCAGCCATTCCACCGCCCGGGCCGCGTTGGGCAGGAGCGCGCGGACCGCGGCGTCGTCCAGGCCGGCCTGGCCAAGTTCGGCCAGCAGGCACAGCCACAGCGGGGTGGAATCCACGGCGCCGTAGTACACCGGGGGCAGGCGCAGGCCCTGGCTCTCCAGGACAAGTTCCTTGGCCCGGAGCTCATGCAGGATCTTCCCGGGTTCCTCGGCGGCACCCGGGTCCTCCTGCGTGCCCTGGAACGCTGCCAGGGTGCGGAGCGTTCCAGCGGCGAGGCCGGCATCGAGCGGCAGGAGCAGCCGCGCGGCCCAGAGCGAATCGCGTCCGAACAGCGTGAAGTACCAGGGCGCCCCGGCGGCCGCGAACGGCGCTCCGGGCAGTGTCCGGGTCGCCAGGCGGAGGCCGGCGAGCTCATCGAGCGCGTTGTCCAGCAGCAGGCCCAGGGCGCCGGACGGCTCGGCGCGGACCCGGCGCGAGGCGGGCGGCGGGGCTGCCACCACGGCGTTCTCGCTGTCGGCCAGGACGGCCTGCCATTCCACGTTGAACGGGCGGCCGCGTCCGGCCTTGCCCCGCCAGAGGAGACGCTGGCCGGAAGCGACGCTGCCGGGGGCGGCGACGGTCAGGGTCCGTGCACCGTCGCGCCAGCGCAGGGTGGAATCGTCCGCGGAGAACGGCGCCGAGGGCTCCCGGAAGCGGCTGAGCCGGATCGCGGCCATGTCGGTGAAGTCCGCGGCGAGCTGGATTTCAATTTCCACGTCGAGTGCCTCGAGGGAGGCGCTCAGTTGCAGTGAGTGCCGGACGACGCCGGGCGTGACCGTCCAGGTCTGGAGAATTTCAACGGCAGGGTCCTCTGTGGGCCCCGGAATGCCGCGGACCAGCCCCCGCACGCGCAACACACCGCCGGCCTCCGCCTCCACCGTGGCGGGTTCAGGCTCCAGGCCGTTCACCCGCACCTCTGCCCGGGACAGCATCCGGGTGTCCCCGTGCAGCAGGCCGGTGAACCAGCCGCCGCCCGCGGCACCGTGGCCGCTGGCGAGCCGCCCCTCGGCATCGAGCCACAACTGGGTGGGGGCGGCAACGGAGCAGTGCTGGCGGTGGAGCGCTGGCTGAACAGTCATGCGCCCCACCCTATGCCGGGAGCCGGACCGGCTCAACGGACCCCGCAGGGCCCTCCTTTGATGGGGGGCAGGCGGGGGGCAGGCGGACGGAAACGGAGGAGGAACAACGGGACGGGCGCGCCGCCCCGCGGCGGCTACTCCGCGGGCAGGTCTTCCATCGGGAATGCCACTGCTTCGCCGACGACGCGGAGGCACAGCTCCGTGCCCGGGCGGGCGATTGAGGCGTTCCAGTGCCGGATGGTGATGATTTCGCCGCCGCCGGGGTAGCGGTGGTCCGCCACGGCCCCTTCCGCGAGGACGGGCGGGACGGCGAGCTTGAGCCGCACGGTGGTTTCGGGCCCGAAGTAATCGGTGTCCACCACGACGCCGCGGATGGGGCCGTCCTCCGCGATCCGGATCTGTTCCGGCCGCAGCATGAGCTGGACCCGCCCCTGCGCCGGGGGCCGGCGCACGGGGATGCCGCCCAAAGAACACGTGGCGAGGGAGCCTTCCATCCAGGCGTCGAGGATGACGGCGTCGCCCAGGAACTCCGCGGTGGCGCGGTCCGCGGGGCGCGTGTAGACGATGAACGGGTTGCCGATCTGCGCGAGCCGTCCGCCGCGCATCACCGCCACCTGGTCCGCAAACGACAGCGCCTCGCCCTGGTCATGGGTGACCAGGATGGTGGTGACCCCCGCGTCATGGAGCACCTTGCCCACCGCGCGGCGGGTGGCCACGCGCAGACCCGCGTCCAGGGCGGAGAACGGCTCGTCCAGCAGCATCAGTTCCGGCTCGCGGGCGAGGGCGCGGGCCAGGGCCACCCGCTGCTGCTGCCCGCCGGAGAGCTGATGCGGCCGGCGCTTGGCCATGGCAGGGTTCAGGGAGACCATGTCCAGCAGCTCGGCCACCCGGGCCTTCACGCCGCGGTGCCCGCCGGGGAGCTTGGCGGCGTTGAGGCCGAAGGAGATGTTCTGCCCGACGCTCAGATGCGGGAACAGGGCGCCGTCCTGCGCCACGTAACCCACGTGGCGCTTGTGCGCCGGCACCCAGACGCCGCCGCCGGCCACCTTGGCGCCGTTGAGCGAGATGCTGCCGGTGTCAGGGTGCTCAAACCCGGCGATCAGCCGCAGCAGGGTTGTCTTGCCGGAGCCGGAGGGTCCCACGATCGCCGTTGTGCCGCCCTTGGCCACCGACAGGTTGACACCCATGAGGACGGCCTGGGGGCCGAAGTTTTTGGTGACGGCGTCGATTTCCAGGTGGTTGTTGGTGCTGGTGGCCACGGAGGCGGCGACCCGCGGTTCCGGGAACCGGGAAGGGCTGTACTGGGTCACTGTCCCGCTGCTTTCTTGGACTGCTGGAAGAGGAGGTAGGTCATCGGCGCCGAAATCAGGATCATGAGCAGGGCGTAGGGCGCGGCGCCGGCGTAGTCGATTTCGCTGCTTTTGCTCCAGAACTCGGTGGCGAGCGTCCGGGTGCCGTTGGGGGAGAGCAGCAGCGTCGCGGTCAGTTCGTTCACGATGGCCAGGAACACCAGCGCGGCGCCACCCGCGGCGGCCGGGGCGGTGAGCCGCAGCGTGACGCGGAGGAAGGCCAGCAGCGGCGGCTTGCCGAGCGCCTGGGCGGCCTCGTCGAGTTCCTTTGGCGCCTGGCTCAGGCCGGAACGGATGTTGACCAGCGCGCGCGGCAGGAACAGCAGTACGTAGGCCGCGACCAGCAGCGCCGAGGTCTGGTACAGGCTCGGCGCCGTCTTGATGCTGACCGTCACGAACGCCAGGCCCACCACGATGCCGGGCATGGAGCTCGTGATGTAGTTGGACAGCTCCAGGGTCTTGCTGAACCAGCTGGGGTGCCGCACGGCCAGATACGCCATCGGGAACGCCACGACGGTGGTGGCGAGGGCGCCGGCGAGGCCGTACATCAGGGTCTGCAGCAGGGCCGGCAGGAACTCGTCGGCGGCCCAGATGTCCGGGCCGCCGGCGATGATCCAGCGCAGCACGAAGGTCAGCGGCAGCCCGAAAGCCAGTGCGGTGAGCGTGATCAGGAACAGCTGGGCCGGGAGCTGGTAGGCGCGCAGCGGAAGGCGCAGGGCGCGGGCCTGGGCGCCGGAGCCGATCTTGGCGTAGCGGGCACTGCCGCGGCTGCGCACTTCCACCAGCAGCAGGATCAGGCACAGGAACACGAGCACGCTGGCCAGCATGTTCCCGGCGGTGCCGTTGAAGGTGGACTGGTATTGCACCATGATCGCGGTGGTGAAGGTGTCGAACCGGATCATCGCGAAGGCGCCGTACTCGGCCAGCAGGTGCAGGGAGACGAGGAGCGCGCCCCCGGTCATCGCGATCCGCAGCTGCGGCAGCACCACACGGAAGAAGGTGCGCCACGCGCCGAGGCCCAGGGACGCGGCGGACTGTTCGATGGCCGGGTCCAGCCGGCTGAGCGTGGCGGCGGCCGGGATGTAGACGAGCGGGAAATAGGACAGCGTCGCGACCAGCACGCCGGACCACAGGCCCTCGAGCGACGGTACCGCGGAGACCCAGGCGTAGCTGTTGACGAAGGCGGGGACGGCAAGGGGGGCCGCGAGCAGCACGGCCCACCCTTTGTGCCCCCTGAGCTGGGTGCGTTCCACCAGCCAGGCCCCGCCCACGCCGAGGATGAGGCACAGCGGCACGGTGACGAGCATCAGCAGCACGGTGTTGAGCAGCAGCTCGCCGACGCGTGCCCGGAAGATCAGGTCCACGGCAGTGTCCCAGCCGGTGGCGGCCGTCATGACGATGACGTAGCCCAGGGGAATCAGTGCGAACAGGGCGATCAGGACCGCCAGGACGGCAACAATGGAAACGCCGAAAGGCGGGCGGGGGCCCTTGCCCCTGCCCGCCGTCGTCGTGCCCCCGGGTGTTACGGGAGCCGCCTGCGTGGTTGTCACGTGGTTAGAGCAGTCCTGCCTTGGTCATCAGCTCGGTGACCTTGGCGGAGTTCAACTTGGCCGGATCCACCGTGGGTGCCTGCAGTTCCGCGAGCGGGACGAGCTTTTCGTTGGCCGGGACGTCGGAGGCGATGGCGTACTCGAAGGAGGTGCCCTTCTGCAGGACTTCCTGGCCCTTCTTGCCGGTGATGTACTTGACGAAGGCCTGGGCTGCCGCCGCGTTCTTCGAGGAATTCAGCACGCCGCCGCCGGAGACGGACACGAATGCGCCAGGGTCCTGGTTCTTGAAGTAGTACGGGGTGACGTTCTTGGAGTTCTCGCCGGTCTTGGCCTGATCGCCGTAGTAGTAGTAGTGGTAGATCAGGGCGGCGTCGACCTCACCGGCGTTGACCGCCTTCATGGCGGTGCTGTTGCCCTTGTAGGCCTTGGAGTTTTCCTTCATGCCCTGGAGCCATTCCTCGGTGGCGGCTTCGCCCTTGAGTTCCAGCAGGGCGGAGACGATCGCCTGGAAGTCGGCACCGGACGGCGAGGCCGCCCACTTGCCCTGCCACTCCGGCTTGGCCAGGTCCAGCATGGACGTGGGCAGCCGGTCTTCGCTCAGCTTGGTCTTGTCGTACACCAGCACGGTGGAGCGGGCTGCGATGCCGGTCCACTTGTTGGTGGAGGGACGGAACTCGGCGGGCACTTGGTCGATGGTGGCCTTGTCGACGTCGGCGAAGAGGCCGGCGTTTTCCACCTGGGCCATGGCCGGGGAGTTTTCGGTGAGGAAGACATCGGCCGGCGAGGCCTGGCCTTCCTGGATGATCTGGTTGGACATCTCGGTGTCGGAACCCTGGCGCATGGTGACCTTGACGCCGGTTTCCGCGCTGAACGCGTCCACCCATTCCTTGGTCAGGGACTCGTGCTGGGCGTTGTAGACCGTGATTTCACCGGAGATCTTGCCGTCGGCGGCGGCGCTGCCGCTGGGCGCGGCGGAAGTGCCGCCGCAGGCGGACAGGCCGAGAGTGGCGGTGGCGGCAAGTGCGATCCCTGCCAGCGCGTTCTTGCGGATCTTCATGGGTCTGCTTTCTGAAAGGAAGGTCGTTGGAACCCCAGCCCCCCTGTGAGCGGAGGAAGTTAGGGCATGCTCACTACGAAAAACTGTAGGTTAGCCAACCCTAAGCAACCAAGCCGAAGACGCCTTAAGTGATGAGGATCACCTCAATTACGAAACTATTGCGTGCCTTAATTCCGGGCGGCGATTGCGGCGGCCGCTTCCAGCACCATCCATGCCTGCAGCTGGGTGGACAGTTCGACGGCGGTGCCCGCCGGGCAGGTGTCCCGCGCCGGCAGTTCGGGGCGGGTGGAGAACAGGATCCGGCCGCCTTGCCGGGCGAGCGGGTCCCCAGCCGGCAGCATGCGGCGGCCCTCCCAGAAGGCCTCGGCGGTGTCGGTGACGAGCGTCGCGGCCGTCTCCCGGGTCGCGGCGGGAAGCCGCCCGTCAACGGCCGCGAGTGCCAGGTACCTGGCGAGGATGCCGGTGAACAGGCCGCCGTCGCCGGTGCCCTCGCAGCGCAGCACCGAGGTGCTGCGTCCGGTCAGGGGTGCGGGGAGGGTGAGGCTGCGTGCCACCGACGCCACGAGGGAGGCTGCCCGGGCCAGGTTGGCCCCACCGCCGAGCTCCAGCAGCGCGCCGAGGACCGGGCCCTGGTTGTAGGTGTAGATGGCGCTTTCCAGCACCACCGCGCCGCCGGGGGCAATCCGGAGGCCGTCACGGTACAGGCCCAGTTCGGGGTCGAAAAGCCGGGCGTCCAGCCAGTCCAGCAGGGCCTGTGCCTTGGCCGCCTGGCCGGTGCGCGCGTAGTGGAGCGCCACCGGCGCCGTGGCCGGGGTGTTCTTGAAATCCCGTTTCTTGCTCCAGAAGGTGCCGCCCCCGAGGTCGTCCGTGGAGGCGGAATCGAACTGCAGCGTGAGGCTCTGCAGGACCCTGGCGTTGCGGCGGCGTCCGGCCTCTTTGCGGCTGTCCCTGGCGAGGTTCTCCAGCCGCAGCGTGGACAGCGCCAGCCAGGCCATGTCGTCGTAATAGTTGTTAACAACGGTGAGGAAGTTCCGGAGCCGGATCCCGGTGACGAGCCGGGAGGCGAGCCGGCCGGCGCTGGGCCGGTTCCCGCCGTCAAAACGGTTTCCGGGCCGGCCGTCCGTGCCGAGTTCGCGGCGCCCGGTGTCCACCAGGGCGTCCACGTAGTGGGCCTGCCACCAGTAGTGCCAGGGCCGTGCCAGGTTCTTGAACCGGCCCGAGGGCCGCACGACCGCGGCGATGTGGGTTCCCGGCAGGAAAAAGAGCCGCTGCCCGAACACCCTGGTCACCGAGCGGGCGGCTTCGTCGGCCCGGAAAGACCAGTTGGGGGCAGCAGAGTTCTCGGCCGGGGTCATGGTTCCAGCCTAGTAGCGGCAGGGCGAAGGTGCGGAATGCCCGCATTCCAGTTAACATTCACTAACTAATGTTCGCGGTACGTCCGTGACGCCGCGCACGGTGTCGCGGCAGGCCCGGGCACCGGTTCCACATCAAGGAGGATGCATGGACATCAAAGGTACTGTTGCGCTGATTACGGGCGGAGCCTCCGGACTGGGGGCCGCGACGGCGCGGCGCCTGTTCGACGCCGGCGCCTCGGTGGTCCTGGTGGACCTGCCAGGCTCCGCCGGCGCCGACTTCGCCGCCGAGCTGAACACCGGGAGCCACGGCCAGGTGGAGGCCCCCGGGGCCGGCAGCCCGGTGAAGCCGGGGAACAGGGCGGTCTTTGTTCCCGCCGACGTCACCAGCGAGGACCAGGTGCAGGCCGCCGTCGACGCCGCCGTCGCCCTTGGTCCGCTGCGGATCGTGGTCAACTGTGCCGGGATCGCCACCCCCGGCAAGGTGCTGGGCCGGGACGGCGTGCTGCCGCTGGAAAACTTCAACCGGGTCATCCAGATCAACATCGTGGGCACTTTCAACGTCATCCGCCTTGCTGCGGCCGCGATGACGGCCACCGAGCCGGCCGTGACCGAGCTCGGCGGGCCGGAGCGCGGCGTCATCATCAATACCGCCTCCGTCGCCGCATTTGACGGCCAGATAGGGCAGCCGGCCTACGCCGCCTCCAAGGGCGCGGTGCACGCGATGACGCTGCCGATCGCCCGCGAACTGGCGCGCTCGCTGGTCCGTGTGGTCACCATCGCGCCGGGCATCTTCGAGACGCCCATGATGGCCGGACTGCCGCAGGAAGCCCAGGACTCCCTCGGCCGGCAGGTGCCGCACCCGTCCCGGCTGGGCCGGCCGGCCGAGTACGCAAACCTCGCGGCGCACATTGTGGAGAATGCCATGCTCAACGGCGAGACCATCCGCCTCGACGGCGCCATCCGGATGGGGCCGAAATGACACCGGCCGGGCTCGCCCCTTCCCCCGCTCCCGCTGATTCCGTCGCGGGGCTGCCGACCGCCGATTTCTTCGACTTCGAGTCGATGCTCAACCCTCGTGAACAGGCAAAGCTGGCCGAACTGCGGGTGTTCCTGGCCCGCGAGGTGGCTCCCTTCGCCGGCGAGTGGTGGAACAAGGCTGAGTTCCCCGCGCATATCCTGCCGAAGCTGGCGGCGCTGGAGCTCAGCGCCCCGGCCCAGCGCGGCTACAGCAACCTGTTTGCCGGGCTGGTCATTGCCGAGATGACCCGGGTGGACACCTCGCTGGCGACCTTCTTCCTGGTCCACCACGACCTCTTCGTCGAATCGCTCTACGGCTTCGGCTCCGAGGAGCAAAAGGCGCGCCTGCTCGAGAACGCCGCCAGCCTCCGGACCACCGGCGCGTTCGCGCTGACCGAACCGGAGCATGGCTCCGACGTGGCCGGCGGCATGGAGACCGTCGCCCGGCGTGTTCGGGGCGGGGCGCCCGACGGCGGTGACACCTGGGTGCTCAACGGCGCCAAGCGCTGGATCGGCAACGGGACGTTCTGCGACTACATGCTCGTGTGGGCCCGTGACGAGGACGGCGGTGGAATCCGCGGCTTCATCGTGGACGCGACTCTGCCGGGCGTGAGCCGGAGCAGGATCGAGAACAAGATCGCGCTGCGCACGGTGCAGAACGCGGACATCGTCTTCAAGGATGTCCGCGTGGCCGAGTCAGACCGCTTCGCCGGGATCAACAGCTTCGAGGACACTAACGAACTGCTGCGCGGCTCGCGGATCATGGTCGCCTGGCAGGGTGTTGGCCAGCAGCTGGCGGCGTTCGACGTCGCCCGGCAGTACGCCGTCGAACGCCAGCAGTTCGGGCGGCCGCTGGCGAAATTCCAGCTGGTCCAGCAGCAGCTGGTCACGATGCTCGGCAATGCCGTGGCGAGTATGGGCATGATGGTCCGGATCGCGCAGCTGCAGGACCAGGGCGCCGCGGATATGCCGCAGGTGGCACTGGCGAAGGCCTATGTCAGCGCCCGGATGCGGGAGACCGTGGGGATGGGCCGGTCCCTGCTGGGCGGCAACGGGATCGTCACCGACTACCGGATGGCCAAGATCTTCGCCGACGCCGAGGCGATCTACACCTACGAGGGCTCGTTCGAGATCAACACGCTGATCGTGGGCCGGGCCGTGACCGGGGTCTCCGCGATCGTCTAGACGCGGTCTAAAACAGTGCGGGCTCTTTCTCGCCGGCCTCGATCCGGTAGTCCAGGCTGTTGTTCTTCACCGGCATGGGGCAGGTGCCGTAGGGCGTGAAGGCGCTCGGGTAGTTGATCGCCCGGTTGAAGTCCAGGGTCACGGTCCGGTTCCCCAGGGAGTCGACGCGCGGCCGGGCGGTAGAGAGCTTCCGCCACTCGGCCGTTGCCAGTTCCGGCGGGGCTGCTCCGTTGGTCTCGTCGTGGAACGTGACCGTCAGCGCGCCGAGCTTTTCCTCCTCGGCCTGCAGGTGGAACTCATGGTCCTTGCCGGGGAGCCGGAACACCAGTTCGCCGACGGACCGGTGGACCCCGTCGACCAGCGGGTTGGCGGTGCCGATCGGGACAGCGACCGGCTCCGGATAGGGGTGGAAGCTGGCCTCGACCACCAGGTCCGGCCGGTAATCGAAGGCGGGGACGCCGTCGAACCCGGTGAACACCGGCGACGTCGAATCCCGGGTGCGCAGGGCGTACTTGTCGGCCCGCATGGCGAGTTCCACCAGGACCTGCCGGCCGTCCGTGCCCCCGTACTGGACCCACAGCAGTGATTCCTCATTGGCCAGGGCCGCACTGATGGTGCCGTCCACGGGCCCGCCGGTCTCCACGAGGGTCAGCCCCTCCGCCGCCGCGGCGGTGAGGAACGCCGTCGTGCCGTCCGTGGACCAGAGCCCGGGGACGGATTCGACGGCGGCCGGCCGGTCGTCCAGCCACTGGAAGGACGTCAGGGTCAGCCAGCCGTAGTCGCTGGCCAGGGCCGCGTTGCGGCTGTTCCGGAAGCGCTGCCAGCGGGCGAGCCGGGCGTCAGGATCGGGGTGTGTGGTGCTCACGGGTTCCTCCCACGCGGTGAACGGCTTGGCTACAATCCTAGGCCCCGCCCCGGCAGCGGGCTACCTGGCCGGGACGGGGACCGGGGTCAGTTCCAGATGGCGTCCGCGTATTCCGGGTGGTCCACGAACGGGTTGCGGTTGCCCTGCCACTGCTCGTAGATGCGCTGGTTGCGGCGCTGTTCGAAGGTGTCCGGCGGATCGATCCGGTTCCACTCCAGCAGCACGCTCATCCTCCCCATGTAGGGGGCCGCACCGTTGTTGACGAGGTTGTTCATTTCCAGATCCGCAAAGCCGTCACCGCCCTCGTAACGGACAGTCATGTACATGATCATCCGGGCCACGTCGCCCTTGACGGCGTTACGCGGCTCCCAGGAATCGGCGTCGGTGTAGTTGCCCGGCGCCTCGGTGGACTGGGTTCCGCCCAGATCGAAGTCTTTGTTGCCGCGGGCGGAGTTAACCGTGACGTCGGTGGGCCGCAGGTGATGCACATCCGTTCCCGGTCCCGTGGCCGTGCCGAAATCCCCGTGCGACTTGGCCCAGACATGTTCCCGGTTCCAGTCATCCACGCCGCCGCCGTTGGTGGCCTTGGACTGCGAGCGTCCCGTGTACAGCAGGATCACGTTGTTGCTGTTGGCCGGGTCCTGGTCTGTGTCCTTCAGGGCGTCCCAGACCCGGTCGTAGCTGATCTTCTGCTGCACGGAGATGATCTGGTGCAGGCTGCTTTCCAGGGCGGGGCCGGTCTTGCCGGCGGCCGAAGCGTAGTAGTCACCGGCTGTGGGGGCTGGCGTCGGTGTGGGCGTCGGTGTGGGCGTGGGTGTGGGCGTGGGTGTGGGCGTCGGCGGAGCCGACAGCGCCATGCTGCTGGGGCTCTTCAGCCCGGCATGCGAGAAGTAGGCCGTCAGCTGTCCCGCGACGTCGATCTTCTTGCCCATCAGGGACGGGGTGCTCTGCAGCCCAAACCCGGAGCGATACTCCGTGGTGACCTGGACGTAGAGCATCTTCGCCGTGTTCGTCTCGGCCGCCGAGTCAGCAACTGCAACCGCCGTGTCCGCGGTGAAGCCGTTGCGAAGAACAGCGGTGGCCGACGTCGGCTGGCCCACGATGTAGCCGGTCACCGCCGCCGTCGAGCCGTTCTGGGTGGCGATGGCTTGGGCCACCGTGAGCGGGGCGGCGGCCTGTGAACCGGGCGCCATGGCCGACTGCGCCACGAGACCGGCGAACAACAAGCTGAGGGCCAGTACGGCGGCGAGCAGGGGGTTCCGGTGCGGCGCGGCGCCCCCAGGGACCGGACTCGCGGCGGCCCGGACGGCCGGGATCGTGGCTGGATTCATGAAGGGCTCCTTGACGCGGGGCGATCAGCAACAATCGCATAGAAATTTGACAGGTTTTGTCAAGACACTTCAAGGTATGTCAGTGCTTTGCGGTGTGGAAGGCCCGGGGCGGGGCGGGAGGCGGGATTGGTCCTTAATTCGGCGGCTGTTCACCGCCAGTCCAGCTGCCGCCTGCCGTGTGCCCCAGGCCCGCCGCCACTAACTGCGCTGCGGTGTGGCGGGCGGCGGTGGCCGCCGCCGGGTCGGCGTCAAGCACCCCGCTGGCGAGGCCGCCGTCGAGGACCAGGGTCAGGCTCCGGGCGAGCCGGTCCGGATCCGGGGCGCCGGCCTGGACGGCCAGGTCCCGGATCCAGGCCCTGACGTGCTCCTTGTGGGCCACCGTCCGTTCGTGGATGCGGGTCCCGGAGGCCGACTCGGCGGCGGCATTGATGAAGGCACAGCCGCGGTAGCCGTCGCGGCGGCACGCGCTGGCCAGGGCGTCGAACAGCCCCACGAGCTGCGCCGCGGGTTCAGGTCCGGCGGCTTCCGCCGCGGCATGGAGCTGCCCGGTCCAGACGCCGTCAACCTTCTCCAGGTAGGCCAGGATCAGGTCATCCTTGGCCGGGAAGTACTTGTAGAACGTGGCCTTCGCGACGCCGGACTCGGCGATGATCGTGTCGATGCCGGCGGCCCGGAGCCCGTGGGCGTAGAAGAGCCGGAAGGCCGTCGCCAGGATCTTGTCCCGGGCCTGCCCGGCTGGCGTGCGGACGGCCCGTGGTGTCGTGGCGGCGGTGGGCGTCATGGCTCCATGGTACCCAGACAAGTCTGTCTATGTATGGCCCTCCGGACAGCAGCCGGCGGCGGCAGGACTCACCGGCGCTCGCTGTCGAACATGGCCATCTGGGCGGCATCGTAGCGCGTGCCTGCGGCAGCGCCCGCGGGCACGGAAGTCCCGCCGGTTGCCGCCGCCGGTGGCCGTCCAGTGGCCCGACATGAGGCCGCGGGACATGTGCGGCGTGCGCGCGGCGCAGGGTGTCGGCGAGGAAGTTTTTGATGGACACCGGCCGGGTGTCGATGCCGGTCCAGCCGCCGTGTGGGTCCCGGAGGAGGCCGAACTTGACGCTGATCTGCGCATCCTCACGGCGGCGGCCGCGGATGGCCTCGCGGAGCAGGAGCTCGTTATGGCCCATGCCGTAGAAGTCGGCCGTGTCGAGCAGGGTGTCGCCCGCGTCGAGGGCCGCCTGGATGGTGGCGACGCTCCGGCCATTGTCAGCGGCGCAGATCCGGGCCATGCCGGGGCAGCACCTTGCTTCCTTGCCGTAGACAGGTCTGTCTGATATTCTCGTGGCCGCCAGCAGACAAACCTGTCTACCCCATCCGTCGAGAAGTGTTGAGAAGTGAGGGCACCATGAGGATTGCCGTACTGGGAACCGGAACTGTTGGCCCCACGATCGCCGGGGCACTGTCCGCGCTCGGGCATGAGGTCGTGATCGGCACGCGCGATCCCAAGGCGACGCTTGCCCGGGCCGAGCCCGGCGCGACGGGCGGCGCACCCTTCGCGGCATGGCACGCGGCGCACAGCCGCATCGACGTCGCCGCGTTCGCGGAGGCCGCCGCCCGCGCGGACCTGGTCGTCAACGCCACCAACGGCGCTGGCTCCCTCGAGGCGCTCACCGCGGCGGGGGCAGAAAACCTGGCCGGCAAGGTGCTCATGGACATCGCGAACCCGCTGGACTTCTCCCAGGGTTTTCCGCCGTCGCTGAACCCGGTGAACACCGACAGCCTCGGTGAGCAGATCCAGCGGGCCTTCCCGGAAGCCAGGGTGGTCAAGACCCTCAACACGATGTCCGCCAGCGTGATGGTGGATCCGGCGAGTGTGGCCGGGGGTGACCACTCCGTCTTCGTGTCCGGAGACGACGCGGCCGCCAAGGAGATCGTGAGCGGGCTGCTCGCGGGCTTCGGGCACCGGGACATCATCGACCTGGGCGACATCACCACCGCCCGCGGCGCCGAAATGATCCTGACGGTCTGGCTGCGGGTCTGGGGTGCGCTGGGCACCGCAGCGTTTAACTTCAAAATCGCCCGGTAGGGACCCGGACACTATCTGAGACAGATTCCCCGCCGGCCGCGGCTGCGGGTAGCATCCTTTAGGAAGAAAGTAACCCGGCTCACAGTATCCAGCGCAGTGTACGGGCCAAGTCCTCTCGAAAGATTGTTTCCATGGCTGACACTGCAACGAATCCCGGCACCGATCTCGCCTCCGAACTGCGCGCCGACGTCCGCCGGGTGTCCACCCTCCTCGGCGAATCCCTGGTCCGCCAGCACGGGGCCGAACTCCTGGGCCTGGTGGAGCAGGTGCGCCTGCTGACCAAGGAGTCCAAGGAAGCAGCCCGTGGCGGTGCGGATGCCACCGGGCCGTGGAGCTCGCACGACGTCGCCAAACAAGTCCGTGAGCTGCTCGGCTCCCTGCCCCTTGAGCAGGCGACCGACCTGGTCCGCGCCTTCGCGTTCTACTTCCACCTGGCCAACGCCGCCGAGCAGGTGCACCGGGTCCGCGGACTGCGCGCCCGGCAGGAAAAGGACGGCTGGCTGGCCAAGGCTGTCACCGACATCGCCGGCCAGGCCGGCCCCTCGGTGCTGCAGCAAGTGGTGAACGAACTCGACGTCCGGCCCATCTTCACCGCGCACCCCACCGAGGCTTCCCGCCGTTCCGTGCTGGACAAGGTCCGCAGGCTCTCCGACATCCTCGCCGAGAGCACCGCGGAGGGCACATCCGCACGCCGCCGCCAGGACCGCCAGCTCGCCGAGGTGATCGACCAGATGTGGCAGACGGACGAACTCCGCCAGGTCCGGCCCACCCCGGTGGATGAGGCCCGGAACGCGATCTACTACCTCACCGGAATCCTGGGCGACGCCTTGCCGGAGATGCTCTCGGACCTCTCCGAAATGCTCAGCGAACACGGTGTCACCCTCCCCGTGGAGAAGGCGCCGATCCGCTTCGGCTCCTGGATCGGCGGCGACCGGGACGGCAACCCCAACGTCACCGCAGTAGTCACCCGCGAAATCCTGCAGATCCAGAACCAGCATGCCGTGCGGATCAGCATCGGCCTGATCGACGGGCTGATCTCCATCCTGTCCAACTCGACGGCGCTCGCGGGGGCGGACCAGGAGCTGCTGGACTCGATCGACGTCGACCTCAACAACCTCCCGGGCCTGGACCGCCGCGTCCTGGAACTGAACGCCCAGGAGCCCTACCGGCTCAAACTCACCTGCATTAAGGCCAAGCTGCTCAACACCGGCCGGCGCGTGACGGCCGGATCGGCGCACGAGCCGGGCCGCGACTACACCGCCACCGCGGAGCTCCTCGCCGAGCTGGGCCTGCTGGAGCGCTCGCTGCGCAACCACCACGCAGCGCTCGCCGCCGACGGCGCCCTGGCCCGGGTCCGGCGCGCCATCGCTTCCTTCGGCCTGCACCTGGCCACCCTCGACATCCGCGAACACGCGGACCACCACCACGATGCCGTGGGGCAGCTGATGGACCGCCTCGGCGGGCCGGGCCTCCGGTACGCGGAGCTCAGCCGTACCGAGCGGCTCGAGGTGCTCGGGTCCGAGCTCGCCTCCCGCCGCCCGCTGTCCGGCCGCCCGATCGAGCTCGACGGCGTCGCCGACGCCACCTATGACGTCTTCCGCGAAATCCGGCGGGCCCTGCGCACCTTCGGCCCGGACGTCATCGAGACGTACATCATCTCGATGACCCGCGGGGCGGACGACGTCCTGGCCGCGGCGGTGCTGGCCCGCGAGGCCGGCCTGGTCAGCCTCTTCGGTGCGGCACCGTATGCCAGGATCGGCTTCGCCCCGCTCCTGGAAACCGTGGAGGAGCTGCGGGCCTCGGCCGAGATCGTGGACCAGCTCCTCTCCGATTCCTCCTACCGCGAGCTGGTCCGGCTGCGCGGCGACGTCCAGGAAATCATGCTCGGCTACTCGGACTCCAACAAGGAATCCGGCGTGATGACCAGCCAGTGGGAAATCCACAAGACCCAGCGCAAACTCCGCGACGTCGCGGCGAAGCACGGCGTCCGGGTGCGCCTGTTCCACGGCCGCGGCGGTTCCGTGGGCCGCGGCGGCGGGCCGACCTACGACGCCATCATGGCCCAGCCGAACGGGGTGCTGGAAGGCGAGATCAAGTTCACCGAACAGGGCGAGGTCATCTCGGACAAGTACTCGCTGCCCGAACTCGCCCGCGAGAATCTGGAACTGTCGCTCGCGGCGGTCATGCAGGGCTCCGCGCTGCACCGCACGCCGCGCACCTCGGAGGACCAGCGCGAACGCTACGGCCACGTGATGGAGACCATTTCCGACGCCGCCTTCGCCCGGTACCGGACCCTGATTGATGACCCGGACCTGCCGGCCTACTTCATGGCGTCCACCCCGGTGGAACAGCTGGGGTCCCTCAACATCGGCTCCCGGCCGTCCAAGCGGCCCGATTCCGGCGCGGGCCTCGAGGGTCTGCGGGCCATCCCGTGGGTGTTCGGCTGGACGCAGTCCCGGCAGATCGTCCCGGGCTGGTTCGGCGTCGGCTCCGGGCTCAAGGCCGCCCGCGAGGCCGGCCACTCGGCCCAACTGGTGGAGATGATGGAGGGCTGGCACTTCTTCCGTTCGGTGCTCTCCAACGTGGAAATGACGCTGGCGAAAACGGACATGGATATCGCCGGCTACTACGTCTCCACCCTGGTTCCCGAGGAGCTCCACCGCCTGTTCCACACCATCCGGGCCGAATACGAGCTGACCGTCACCGAGATCCAGAGCCTGACCGGCGAGGACCTGCTGCTCGACGCGCAGCCCACCCTGAAGCGCTCCCTGGAGATCCGGGACCAGTACCTCGATCCGATCAGCTACCTCCAGGTGGAACTGCTGCGCCGGGTCCGCTCCGAGGCCGCCGGGGAGAGCATGCCCAACGGCGAGATCGACGAGCGTCTCCAGCGCGCCATGTTGATCACGGTCAACGGCGTGGCAGCGGGCCTGCGCAACACCGGGTAAATCCGGTGCGCGGGCCGGCCGCCCGTCCCGCTAGGGTTGTTCCATGCCGTCGTTCCAGACCAGACTGAAGATCACCGGGCTCAAGCCGGGCAACCCGCCGGAGTCCGTGATGGCCGCGGCCGTCGAAGCACTGGAGACGCGGCACCACGTTGAGTCGAACCAGCTGGACCTGGCCGGCGGGGTTCCGCAACTGAACCTGCGCTTCCTGGTCGAGCCCACCTCCTACAGCAGCGAGAACCGCCAGGCGCTGGAGTCGGCGGCGATGATGCGCGACGCCGTCGAACGCGTTGCGGTGACCGGTCATGTGATGGTGCTCCGCCGCAACCGGGGCCGCTGGGCGCCCGTCTAGGCGGGTGCCGCCCGCCTCAGAAGTCCAGTTCCTCTTCGGGTCCGTCGACGACCGGCGAACGGTTCCCCCGCCGCCGCGTGACGACCACGCCCAGGATGACGCCGAGCAGGATTCCGAGGCCGACGCCGATCAGGGAGCTCGCCCAGAACGGCAGTCCGGTGGCCGCCCCGGTGACATAGCCCAGACCCACGGACCAGACGGACCAGAGGAGGCCGCCGAGGGCCGCGCAGAGGCTGAACCCGCGGGTGGAGACGTTGGCGATGCCGGCGGCAGCAGTCGTCGCCAGCCGTCCGCCCGGGATGAAGCGGAGTCCGATGATCGCCCCGTAGGTGGTGGACCGGCCGGCTTTCCCGATGGCGATGTGCACGGCCTGATGGAATGCGCGGCCCCACCGCCAGCGGTCCAGGGCATAACTCAGGCGCCGCTTAAAGAGCTGGAACACCAGGATGTCGCCAAGCCACGACGCTGCCGTGGCGAGGAGCACCACCAGGAAGGCGTTGGCGCGCCCGACGGCGGACAGGGCGCCGCCGGTGATCACCAGCATTTCGGAAGGGATGGGCGGGAAAATGGCATCGCCCATAACAACCGGGATGATCCACCAATAGATCGTGTCCCGCCAGCCGTCCGCGCTGCCGAAGTCCATGGGCACAAGTTACCGCATTTCCGGCCTGGCGCCCGCCCGTGACGTGAGCGAGCTGCCCCGGCAGCGGGACTGTGCCCGGTCGAATTCAGCTCCCGGCGGGGCTTAGCGGGCTTCGCTGAGCTCCAGCCCGCTGCGGTACTCTGCCGGCCTGCCGGTGATGGGGTCAACGAACCGGATCCCGCGCGCGAGCAGCTGGAGCGGCTTCGAATAATCATCCGGCGCCTTGTCCAGCAGTTGCGGGTAGAAGGCGTCGTTGACGATCCCCAGCCCCAGGGAGGCCATGTGCACGCGAAGCTGGTGGGTCTTGCCCGAGTGCGGCTCAAGCCGGTACAGCGCACGGCGCCCAGTGTCGCCGTCGGCCGCGCCGGGGGAGACATCGCCGCCGGGCGTTGCCGGGCCGGGACCGTCAAAGGTCCGCCGCCGTTCGATCCGGGTCTCGGTGTTGGGTTCGCCGTCAATCACCTCGGCGAGCAGGTAGCTGCGGGACTTCGTCATCCGGTTCCTGACCACGACGGGGAAGTCGGCGGCGGGGTGCCCGGGCGCCGGCTCGGCGGCGGCCACACACTCGTATTCCTTCTGGACCTGGCGCTTCTCAAAGAGCACCTGGTACCTGCCCCGGGTCTCGGGATTCGTGGACAGCAGCAGGATCCCGGCGGTCATGCGGTCCAGCCGGTGCATGGGAATAAGGTCCGGCAGGCCCAGCTGGTTCCGGAGCCGCACCAGCGCGGACTCCTGGATGTAGGTGCCGCCGGGCGTGGTGGGCAGGAAATGCGGCTTGTCGACGACGAGGAGGTGCTCGTCCTGGTGCAGGATGTTCAGTTCCACCGGGATCCGGACCTCCGGCGGCAGCGTGCGGTAGTACCAGATGAAGGTGTGGTTCCGCAGCGGGGTGGCGCGGTCCAGGGGAATGCCGGCCTCGCCCACGATCTCGCCGGCGTCGAAACGGTCCTCGATGCCCTGGGGGTCGATATGGCCCCAGCGGTGCATCATGTAGTCCATCGCGGTGTCCCAGGGCCCCTCGTCCGGGAGGCGGAGGCGGGTCGCATTGACGCCGTCGCGCACGGGCAGGGGGGATTGCATCACCGGTCCATTCTACTTTGCCGGGCCCGACGCGCCGTTCCGGGTCCGCCTCGGAGAGCTGCGCCGCATGCTTCCGGCGACCTCGGCGCACCCGACCGGCGGTGATCGAAGACCCGGCCGCGACGGGGGCCTCGCTGGACCCGATCCGGCCCCGCATCCTGAGCGCCCCCGCGGGCGCAGGCACCGCCTCGTCGTCGCGCCTCACCCGACCTTGAGGACCGGGTGACTAGGCCGGTCCCGTCAGCGGCTGGCACGTCGGGCACCAGTAGATGTCCCGCTCTTCCGTGCCGGTGGCCTTGGCGAGGACTCCGCGCCGCACCGGTGTCCGGCACTTCAGGCACGGCTGGTGTTCGCGCCGGTAGACCCAGTAGCCGGGCAATCCGGAGGTCCGGCCCACGGCAGCGCCGCGCTGGTTCAGGACGGTGGTCCGGCGCCCGGCTCCCAGGTTGGCCTCCAGCAGCACTTTGGCGTCGGTGATCATGGCCGCCACGTCAGGCACTGCCGAGACGGGCGCCGCCGGGTGCACGCCGGAGAGGAAGCAGGCCTCGCAGCGGTAGATGTTGCCGATCCCCGCGAGGTTCCGCTGGTCCAGCAGTGCGACGCCGATCGGGACGTCCGGCGCGGCACCGATCCGCCGCTCCGCCTCGGCCAGGTCCCAGTCGGGACCCAGCAGATCGGGGCCGAGGTGCCCGAGAACGGATTCTTCCTCGGACGTGCGGACGACCTCGAGGATGCCGAGGGAGAACCCGACGGCGTCTGCCGCCGCGGTGCGCAGCACGCAGCGCGCGGTGAACCCCGGCTTCCGCCAGCGGCCGCCCGGGGGGTAAACCTGCCATGCGCCTTCCATCTTCAGATGGGAATGGATCGTCAGCCGGTCCGGTTCCGCGGGGCTGCCGCCACCTGCCCGGGCCGGGCCCTCCAGCCGCATGAGCAGGTGTTTGCCCCGCGGGACCACCTCGGTCACGGTCCAGCCGCCCAGTTTGAGGGTGGCGAACCGGGGTACCCGGAAGTCGGAGGAGATGAGCTGCTGGCCCGCCAGCGCAGCATGCAACTGGGCGGCTGCGCGGAACACCGAATCGCCTTCAGGCACGGATCCTCAGTCCCTTTGGCGTGGAGTACGCGCCGGCGTGGGCCAGGGCGGCGGCGATGGGCGTGTCGAGAATGCCGTGGCCGTTGACCTTCTCCATGATGAGTTTGTCCACCGCACCCCGGGTGACCACGCTGACCAGGGCGGAACCTGCCGGGGCCAGGTCCGCCGGGTCCTCGCTGAAGGCCAGCAGCGTCTTGCCGCCGCGTTCCACATACAGGACCAGGGCGCCGTCGACCAGCACCACCAGGGCGCCGGCCTTCCGGCCCGGACGGTGTCCGGTTCCCGCCTCGACGTTCAGGGCAGGCCAGGGAAGGGCGGCGCCGTAGGGGTTGGCAGGGTCCGTCGCGGCCAGGGCCAGGGCCACGGGGTCGGGTTTGTGGAGCTGGGTGTCCTCGGCGTAGGAACGCAGCCGGTCTACGGTCGCGGGGACGGCGAACTGTGCCGCGCCAAGGTGCTCGATGAAGTAGCCGCGGCGGCACCGGCCGGCTTCCTCCAGCCGGGCCAGGACCTTGTACATCAGGCCGAAACCGCCCAGGATGTTCTCGGCCATGACCGAACCGCGGGTGAGAACGCCATACCGGTCCAGCAGGAGTTCCGCCGTGGCCCGGGCGTGGATGGTGGCATCCAGTTCGGGGGCGGGCAGCGCAGACCAGCGGCCGGCGGCCAGCGGGGGAGTAGCTGCCGCGCCGCCCGCGGAGCCGTACCGGCCCCCGGTCAGCCCGGGGGATCCGAGCAAACCGGTCCCGTGGGCGCGCCCCAGCCGGCTCAACCGGGGGGCCCGGGCCCGGGGGGCGCGGGCGACCTGCCGGTGCGCGGTGTGGCCGCCGGCGATCATGGCCCGGACCGGGGCGAAGGTATCGCCGGTGATCCGCCCCGCCCAGGCGAGGTCCCAGAGCGCGGAGACGACGTCCTGGTCGCTGAGCACCGAGTCCATGCCGCCGGCAACGTCTGTCAGCTGCCGGAAGAAGTAGCCGCCGCCGTTGTCGCGCAGGTGGTCCAGCAGCCGCTGCTGCGCGTCGCCGGGCTCGAAGTCGATGGCCGGGTTCAGGGTCAGCTCGGCCGAGTCGGCCAGGTGCAGGCTGACCCAGCCGTCGTTGCCGGGGAGCGCGCCAGCACCGGACCAGAGCACTTCGCCGGCAGCCATGAGCTCATCGAGCATGGCGGGCTGGTAGTCGGACACACGGCTGGCCAGGATCAGGGGTTCCCAGGCGGAGGCCGGAATGGGCACACCGGACAACTGGTCGACGGCGGTGATGATCCCGTCCAGTCCGCGCAGCGCCGACTGCCCGCGCTTGCCCGGGACCCGGACGTTCTGCCAGGCCGGCAGGAAGCGGCCGTACGCGGCGGCATCCACGGGCTCGACCTCGGCACGCAGGGCGGCGAGCGAGCGGCGGCGGAGCTTGCGCAGGACTTCGGCATCGCACCATTCGCTGATGCCCGCCAGGGAAGGTGCCGTGGGCGCATAGGTGCCCGGGGTCCCGCCGCCGGCGCTGAGGGCAGGGCCGCCGTCGCCGTTGCCGCCGCCGGCTTCCGGAACCGGAGCCGGTGCCGGCGGGGCGGCGTGCGGGCGGAACTCGCCTTCCACCACGCGTCCGTCCGCGGCGAGCCGCTTCAGCGCGGTGCCGACGACGGCGACGCCCAGTCCCAGCCGGGCGGCGGCCTCCGCGGAGGTGAACGGGCCGTGGGTGCGGGCATAGCGCGAGACGAGGTCGCCCAACGGATCAGCGACCGGCTCGATGAAGGCCAGGGGTACACCCATCGGCAGCGGGACTCCGAGGGCGTCGCGCAGGCGGGCGGCGTCCTCCACCGCGGCGTAGCGCTCGGTGCCGCCGACGTTGACCTTGATGGCGCGGTTGGCGCGCTGGAGCGCCACCAGATGCGTGGTGGCATCGGCGACGGGGGCCGCGCTCCCGGCCGCCGGTTCGGTTTCCGGAGCTTCGGCAAGCCCGGCCGCGACCAGCCCTGCCTCAGCCTCCGGCGCCGTCCCGGCCGCCGGTTCAAGCCGGGCTGCGACGTCCTCCGGGGTCAGCGGGCCCAGCAGGCGCAGCAGGTCCGCGACCCCTTCCATTCCGCGCACCTTCCGGTCCGGGGCGAGGCGCTGCAGCTCCCGCTCGGTGGCGTCAATGACTTTGGCGTCGAGCAGTTCGCGCAGCTCGACCCGGCCGAGGAGCTCGTTGAGCAGGGTCGAATCCAGCGCCAGAGCGGCGGCCCGGCGCTCGGCCAGCGGCGAATCGCCCTCGTAGAGGAACTGCGCGACGTAGCCGAAGAGCAGGGACTTGGCGAAGGGCGAGGGCTGCTGCGTGGTGGTCTGCATGATCCGCAGCTCGCGGCGCTCAATGGACGCGGCGATGTCCTTCAGCGCCGGAAGGTCGTAGACATCCTGCAGGCATTCGCGGACGGTCTCGAGGACGATCGGGAACGTGGGGTACTTCCGCGCGACGTCCAGCAGCTGGGCGGAGCGCTGGCGCTGCTGCCACAGGGGCTGCCGTTTGCCCGGGGTCTGCCGGGGGAGCAGCAGGGCCCGCGCGGCGCACTCACGGAACCGGGAAGCGAAGAGGGCGCTGCCGCCGACCTCCGTGGTCACGATCTGTTCGAGTTCCTCCGGGTCGAACAGGAACAGCTCGGCCCCGGGCGGCTCGTCCTCCATCATGGGCACGCGCAGCACAATGCCGTCGTCCGCGGCCATCGCGGAGCCGTCCATCCCGTAGCGCTGATGCAGCCGCTGCCCGACGGCGAGGGCCCACGGCGCGTGCACCGGCATGCCGAACGGGCTGTGCAGCACCACCCGCCAGTCGCCGAGTTCGTCGTGGAAGCGCTCCACCACGAGGGTGGTGTCGCTGGGGACCACTTCGGTGGCCAGCTTCTGCTCCGCGAGGTACTGGATCAGGTTGTTGGCGGCGAAATCGTCCAGGCCGCTGGCCTTGCAGCGTTCCATGGCCGGACCGACGTCGGACGCGGAGAGTTCGCGCACGAACGCGCCCAGGGCTCGGCCGAGGTCCACCGGGCGGCCGAGGGAGTCGCCCTTCCAGAACGGGAGTTTCCCGGGCTGGCCGAAGGCGGGGGAGACCAGCACCCGGTCATGGGTGATGTCCTCGATCTTCCAGCTGGTGGCGCCGAGGGCGAACACGTCACCGACCCGGGATTCGTAGACCATTTCCTCGTCGAGTTCGCCGACCCGGCGACCGCCCTTGGCTGCGGCGGCGGCCGGGCTGGCCGCCCGGCCCCCGCCGCTGGCGGAGCCCGGAGAGCCGGAGGAACCGGTCCCTTCCGTCTCGGTGCCGATGATGTAGACGCCGAAGAGCCCGCGGTCCGGGATGGTGCCCCCGGAGGTGACGGCCAGCCGCTGGGCGCCGGGGCGGCCCTCGATGGTGCCGGCGTTGCGGTCCCAGATGATCCGGGGGCGCAGTTCCGCGAATTCGTCGGAGGGGTAGCGGCCGGCGAGCAGGTCCAGGGTGGCCTCGAAGGCGGAGCGGGGGAGGGAGGCGAACGGCGCCGACCGGCGCACCGTCGAGAACCACTCCTCCACATCGATGGAGCCCAGCGCCGTGGCCGCGACCGTCTGCTGGGCGAGGATATCCAGCGGATTCGCGGGGACGTAGAGCCGTTCGATCTTGCCGGCGAGCATCCGCTCCACCGTGATGGTGGTGTGCACCAGGTCTGCGCGGTGCTTGGGGAACAGGACGCCCTGGGAGATCTCACCGACCTGGTGCCCGGCGCGGCCCACCCGCTGCAGCCCGCTGGCCACGGAGGGCGGGGATTCCACCTGCACGACGAGGTCCACGGCACCCATATCGATGCCCAGCTCCAGGGAGGATGTGGCCACGACGCAGCGCAGCCGGCCGGATTTCAGGTCGTCCTCGATCAGGGCCCGCTGGTCCTTCGAGACCGAACCGTGGTGGGCCCGGGCCAGGACCGGATCGGCCCCGGCGGTGCTGCCGGCCTGGGCCATCATGTGCGCCGGAGTCGCGGTGGACGCCGGTGGTGCGGTGGAACTTGGCCGCGCCGGAGCTCCGCCTGCCGGTGCTCCGCCTGCCGGCGCTCCTGCCGGCACGGGCTCGAAGCCGGGCGCCCCGGCCCCAGACTCGTCCCAGCTGCCGCCTGCGGCCATCAGCTGCCGTTCGGCGTAGATCTCGTTGAGCCGGGCGGTAAGGCGTTCGGCGAGCCGGCGCGAATTGGCGAACACAATGGTGGACTGGTTGGCCAGCACCAGGTCCACAATCTTTTCCTCCACGTGTGGCCAGATTGATGCCTGCGGCTGCAGCCCGGACGCCGGACCTGAGTCGAACGCGCCGGCCGAGCCCTGCAGATCTGACATGTCCTCCACCGGGACGGAAACCGTCAGGTCCCAGGTCTTTTTCGAGGGCGGGGCAACGATTTCCACCGGAGCGGAGCCGGCGAGAAACTGCGCCACCAGCTCCTTGGGCTCAACGGTGGCCGAGAGTCCGATCCGCTGGGCGGGTATCGGGAGCAGGGCGTCGAGGCGTTCCAGTGACACGGCCAGATGGGCGCCGCGTTTGGTGCCCGCGACGGCGTGGACCTCATCGACGATGATGGTGTCCACCTCGCTCAGGGTCTCCCGCGCCTTGGAAGTGAGCATCAGGAAGAGCGACTCGGGCGTGGTGATGAGGATGTCCGGCGGGTTGCTCAGCAGCGAGCGGCGGTCCGACGCCGGGGTGTCACCGGAACGGACGCCCACGGTGATCAGCGGTGCGGGCAGGTCCAGGCGTTTGGCGGTCTGGGTGATGCCGATCAGCGGGGCGCGCAGATTGCGTTCGACGTCGACGCCGAGCGCCTTGAGCGGCGAGATGTACAGCACCCTGGTTTTGCGTTTGGGCGCCTTTCGCCGGGCGCCTTTCGCGGTGTCCAGGCCGGGGAGTTCCTCGGGCTCGGCGGGGGCTGCGAGGAGCAGCCGGTCGAGCGCCCAGAGAAAGGCCGCCAGCGTTTTGCCGGAACCGGTGGGGGCGACCACGAGCGCGTGGGCGCCGGAGGAAATCGCGTTCCAGGCGCCGCTCTGGGCAGGGGTGGGCGCGCTGAATGCACCCAGGAACCAATCCCGGGTCGGCCGGCTGAACCGGTTCATGGCTTCGGCCGCACGTGTGCCGCCGGCGAGCTCCTGCCCCTTCATTCCTCCATCATGCCTTAACCCACCGACAGGAGATGGCGGGCGGTAATCCGGACGGTGTCACCCCCCGTGAGGTGAGACTTTGTGCCCATGATCCGGACAGGCATGGGCGGGAAATCTCACCTCGACGTCAGGGAGGTTACTGGGCCTGGAAAGCGCCGATGGTGAGCAGGTTAATGCCGGCGTTGGTGCAGGCGCCCCGGGGCTGGGCGAGGAACAGCGAGGCGGTTTCTTCGGGCGGGTAGATGCGGAAGCCTGCCGCCGGTACGACCGTGCAGTCCGGGTAGTTGCGGGCCTGCGTGTAGCGCAGCGTGGCGGCGCCGGCCTGGCCCGGTTCGAGCAGAACCTCGGCGGCCGGTGTGGACTCGTCGCGGGCTGCGGCGGCGCCGAGCGGGGCGCCATTGGCGTCGGCGGTGAGGGAGACGCCGGCAAAGCCCTTCAGCAGGCACGGCTCGGTGCCGGAATTCGTGAAGATCAGCTTCATGTAGACGCTGCCGGCTGCACCGCCGCCGGTGGAATCGATGGTGCCCGTCAGCCCGGCGGCCTTGCACAGTCCGGGGCTGTCCGGCACGGACACTGGCGGCGCGGGCGCTGCCGGTGCGGGCGCTGCCGGCGCGGGGGCCAGCGAGGGTGCGCCGTTGGGTGCGCCGTTGGCCGCGCCGGTGGCGGGGGTCTGGCTGGCGGAGGAGGCAGGGGAGGACGCCGGGGTGCTGGACGTCTGCGCCTGCGGCGTGCCGCTGCCGCAGCCTGCAAGGAGAAGCGCTGCCGCGGCTGCCGCCGTCGTGAATACAAGTCTGGTGTTGATTCGCTGAGCCGTCATGGCACCACTGTCACGTCCGATGTGGCCTGAGTCAACGGCGCCACGACGGCGCGGCCCGATTGATGCCCGGATTGTGATTTCCGGGCATCGACTGAGGTCAGCTGCTCCTTGGGCCCACGCCGCCCACCAAACCGGCCCGGCGGCGGGCCCGTCCCTCGGCGGGGTGTTCGGACCAGCCGGTTTGACCGGCCTCGCAGTTCTGAAGGGCCGGGAAGTGCAGGGTCTTCCCCGCGGCGTCGGGCGGTTTCACCGAAAGCACCAGGATTCCGGCTCCCCGGCAAAAAGAGACACCCCGGTCCGAGGACCGGGGTGTCTCCACTGCCGATGTGGTGTCAGTTCACCGTATCAATTATCGTGTCGGCTGGCTGGGCGTTGACCGTGTCAGCTGGCGGCGCCGGCGGTGGCGGCTGCCCCGGCGAGCCGGATCCAGGTGTCCACCACGGTGTCGGGGTTCAGCGAGACGGAGTCGATGCCTTCCTCCACCAGCCATTCGGCGAAGTCCGCGTGGTCGCTGGGCCCCTGGCCGCAGATGCCCACGTACTTGCCACGCGCCTTGCAGGCCTTAATGGCCATGCTCAGGAGCTTCTTGACGGCCAGGTTGCGCTCGTCGAAGCCGGCCGCGACGATGGCGGAGTCACGGTCCAGGCCAAGGGTCAGCTGGGTCATGTCATTGGAGCCGATGGAGAAGCCGTCGAAGTAGTCCAGGAATTCGTCGGCCAGCAGCGCGTTGGACGGCAGCTCGCACATCATGATGACCTCGAGGCCGTTTTCGCCGCGGCGCAGTCCGTTCTCGGCGAGCAGGTCGATGACGCCGCTGGCCTCGTCCAAGGTGCGCACGAACGGGATCATCAGCTTGACGTTGGTCAGGCCCATCTCGTTGCGGACGAAGGACAGGGCCTCGCACTCCAGGTCGAAGCAGTCCCGGAAGGACGGCTCCAGGTACCGGGAGGCGCCGCGGAAGCCGAGCATCGGGTTCTCTTCATGCGGCTCGTAGGCGGGCCCGCCGATGAGGTTGGCGTACTCGTTGGACTTGAAGTCGGACATCCGCACAATCACCGGCTCCGGCGCGAACGCCGCGGCGATGGTCGCCACCCCTTCGGCCAGGCGCTTGATGTAATAGTCGCGCGGGCTGGCGTAGGCGGCGATCCGCTCCCGGATTTCCGCGATGACGTCGTCCGGCTGCTCGTCCAGGTTCAGCAGCGCCTTGGGGTGGATGCCGATCTGCCGGTTGATGATGAATTCCAGCCGGGCCAGGCCAACTCCGTGGTTGGGCAGTTGCGCGAAGGTGAAGGCCTGCTCGGGGGTGCCGACGTTCATCATGACCTTGACCGGGGCCTCGGGCAGCTGGGTGATCTCGGTTTCCTCGACGATGAAGTCCAGAAGGCCCTCGTAGATGACGCCGGTCTCGCCGTCGGCGCAGGAGACGGTCACCTCGAGCCCATCGGAGAGCACGTCGGTGGCGCTCCCGGTGCCGACGACGGCGGGAATGCCCAGTTCCCGGGCGATGATGGCCGCGTGGCAGGTGCGTCCGCCGCGGTTGGTCACGATCGCGGAGGCGCGCTTCATGATCGGTTCCCAGTCCGGGTCGGTCATGTCCGCGACGAGGACGTCACCGGTCTTGAACGCGGCCATCTGGTCAATCGACGTGAGGATGCGGACGCTGCCGGCGCCGATGCGCTGGCCGATGGCGCGGCCCTCGACCAGGACTTTGCCGGACCCGTTGAGGCGGAAGCGGCTCAGGCTGCCGGAGGTCCTGCGCGACTGCACGGTTTCCGGTCGTGCCTGGAGAATGTACAGGCCGCCGTCGATCCCGTCCTTGCCCCATTCGATGTCCATCGGGCGTTTGTAGTGTTTCTCGATGGCGACGGCGTGGCGGGCGAGCTGCTCGACGTCGTCGTCCGTGAGGCTGAAACGGTTCCGCAGGGAGGCCTCCACCGGCACGAAGTCAATGGTGTGGCCGATTTCGCGGTTGCTCGTGTAGGTCATCTGAAGCGCTTTTTCGCCCAGTCCGCGCTTGAGGATGGCCGGGCGGCCCGCCTCCAGGGCGGGCTTGTAGACGTAGAACTCGTCCGGGTTGACGGCGCCCTGGACGACGGCCTCGCCGAGGCCGTAGGAGGAGGTGACGAAGACGGCGTCCTGGAACCCGGACTCGGTGTCCATGGTGAACATGACACCGGAGGCGCCGACGTCGGAACGAACCATGCGCTGGACGCCCGCAGAGAGCGCGACTTCGGCGTGCTCGAACTTGTGGTGTACCCGGTAGGCGATGGCGCGGTCGTTGTAGAGGGACGCGAAGACGTCCTTGATGGCCACCAGGATGTTCTCGATCCCGCGGACGTTCAGGAAGGTTTCCTGCTGCCCGGCGAAGGATGCATCAGGGAGATCTTCCGCCGTCGCGCTGGAGCGGACGGCCCAGGAGAGGTCCTCGGAGCCGCCGTGCTTGTCCACCAGCTTCTGGTACGAGGCGCGGATCTGCGCTTCAAAGTCCGGCAGGAAGGGCGTCTCGCGCATCAGCCCGCGGATTTCCTTGCCCGCAGCGGCCAGGGCAGTCACGTCGTCAGTGTCCAGGCCGACCAGCCGGTCGGCGATTTTCTGGTCCAGGCCGGAGTCGGCGAGGAAGCTGCGGTAGGCATCGGCTGTCGTGGCGAAGCCGTCAGGCACCTGGACGCCCGCAGACGTCAGGTTCTGCACCATCTCGCCGAGGGAGGCGTTTTTGCCGCCCACCCGGTCCAGGTCCTTGAGACCGAGTTCTGAGAACCACAGGATGTCTGTCGTCATGGTTGCTGCTCCTTTGCAGATGGTGGCATAGGGTATCGCCGCCCCGCGTGGGGCGATCGCCGGTTAGTGGGCGCAAGTCCTGTCATAGTGACAGGTCCAGGCCGGTGTTTCCACATGATGTGGTCCGCGCAACATTTGCGGACCCGCTGCAATTAGTGCTTGAGGTTCATCTTTAGGAGGATGGTGGCTGCCATTTCCTCCACGGAGACGCTGGCTGAATTGAGGTAGGGAATCCCGTGGGACACGTAAAGCTGCTCGGCGCTGCGCAGCTCAAAGCCGCACTGCCGCAGCGACGCGTAGGGCGAGCCCCGGCGGCGTTCCGTGCGGACCTGGCTCAGGCGCAGGGGATTGGTGGTGAGGCCGAAACACTTTGAGACAAACGGCCGCAGCGGCTTGGGAAGCCCTTCGCGTTCAAAGTCCTCGTCCACGAGCGGGAAGTTCGCAGCGAAGATGCCGTGCTGCAATGCCAGGTACATGGTGGTGGGGGTTTTGCCGCAGCGCGACGGGGCCACCAGAATGACCTGGGCCTTTTCGAGCGCGCGCAGGCTCTGGCCGTCGTCGTGCTCCATGGCGTATTCGACGGCGGCCATCCGGGTCTGGTAGCGGGCTGCGTTGCCCAGTCCGTGGGCCCGGCCCGGTTCCCCGCTGGCTGCGGTTCCCAGGGCGTGTTCCAACTGCCCGACGTGGGTCCCGATGAGATCCACGATGATCCCGTTGCAGGTGCCGAGGGTCTGGCGGATGTCGCTGCCCACAGCGGTGGAGAAGACGATCGGCTGCAGGCCGGTGGCGGCACGGTGGTCGATCACCTTGACCACGGCCCGGGCCTGGTTGGCGGTGGTGATGAAGGGGACCGTGATGCGGTCAAATTCGGTCGCTGGGAACTGCGTCAGCAGGGTGTTGCCCAGCGTTTCTGCGGTGATGCCCGTACTGTCCGAAAGGAAGTAGACCGGGCGGGGAGCGTCATTGGTCATGAACGCATTGTGCACCAGTGCGGGCTCAGTGTTCTTCAACGACGCCCGTGCCGCGCGCCCGGCACGGGCTGGACAGCGGGGAGTAGGCTGTGTCCCACGTCACCAAAGGAGCCCCAATGAGCTACAAATACCGGACTGTCAGCGTCCGCGGCACGGACCTGGTCGGAACCATTGCCCGCAGGCACGGGGGTGCGCCCGAAATCTACGAAACCTCGAAGGACCCGAGCACTTCCGTCGTTCCCGTGTTTTTTCCGGAAACCGGAGAGATCCGATTCTTCGACCGGTCGGTGCTGGAGGACGTGGTGAGCCCGGCCGGCTAGCAGTTCTCTGGCGAGTACTGGCGAGGGAATCCGGAAGCGGGGCGCCGGATTAGGTACAGTAACGCCGAATTTACACGTGAAATCGGGGCGAATTGCCCGCCGGCGCTAAGCCGTTTAACCTGACGTTGGGATCTGGCCCGGGTATCTTTCCGGGGAGAGGCCATATCGGCGTTCCGATCGCGTCGAATTCCGCAAAGGGCTGGCTCCATGGTGACAAAGCAAAGGGCCACTGGCATGGAAAACCTCTAGATTCCGGGAATCTCATGACGCTGGATCACGGCTGGTCACGGTAAGTGTGGCGGGCCAGGCGCCCGGAACTGGCACTCCCCCGGGACCCAGGCAAAGCACTAGGGAATGGGCTCTGACGCAACGAAACCCCGCCAGCCGCGATGGGCTGACGGGGTGGCGTCCGCCATTTACCCTCTCCGCCCTTTTCTAGACAGAAAGAGAAACTAAGAAAGCTTAGCACCATGCCGCCTCATCCGTTTGTACAGGCGATTCGAGGGGCAGGCTACGACCTCCAGGGCGGGGAGCGAGGGCCTGAAGGGGGCTGGGCGTAGGGTGGACGTTAGACAAAAGGAGCACTTCATGAAAAAAATTCTCATGGTATTGACCAGCGTATCCGAGATCGGCGATACGGGAGAGAAGACCGGCTACAACGTGGCCGAGGCTGCACATCCCTGGAAGGTCTTCAAGGATTCCGGGCATTTCGTCGACTTCGCGTCCATCAAGGGCGGCCAGCCCCCGCGCGACGAGGTGGACTCAGAAGATCCCATCCAGGTCGCCTTCACGGAGGACGAGGCCACGCGCGCCGGTCTCTACAACACTGCCCGCGTCGACGTCGTTGATCCCGACCAGTACGACGCCGTCTACCTCGTGGGCGGCCACGGCACCATGTGGGACTTCCCGGACAGCGAAGGCCTGCAAAACCTGGTGGCCAGCGTCTACAACGCCGGCGGCCTGGTGGGCGCGGTCTGCCACGGGCCGGCCGGCCTGCTGAACGTGGAATTGAAAAACGGGCTTCGCCTCGTCGAGGGCCGGAAGGTGGCCGCCTTCACCAATGACGAGGAGGTTGCCGCAGGGAAGGACAAGGTCATCCCGTTCTTTTTGGCAGACCGACTTGAGGAACAGGGCGCCACCCACGTCTCCGCTGATGTCTTTGAGGAGAAGGTCGTGGTTGACGAACGGCTGGTGACCGGCCAGAACCCGGCCTCAGCCGCCGGCGTGGCCAAGGAGATGGAGAAGCTCTTCGCAGAGCTCATCCACCAGGAAAAGGCCGAGGAACAGCACGACGCGGAGGCTCTGCGCGCCGAAAAGGACGCCGAGAAAGACGCCAAGAAGGCTGCCGCAGAAGCGGAGCACTAACACCAGCAGTGCACTGAAAACTGGCGGCCGCCCCGACGACGGGGCGGCCGCCAGTTGTCGTACGTGCGCAACCATGTGGTGAGAACATCGCAGGCGAGCTCGAGGTTTCCCATTTGGCAGTGCTGGTCGGCCTGCTCGGCTCGGGTAAACATGCGCGTCGTGACGCTGCGGGCGGCCGTAAGCGCTTGAGCCTGCGCTTTGGTCAGTGCTGGCGGTTGGAAGGCGTCGTGCTCGCCGCACATCAGCAGCACATCCTGGATCACCCGTCCGCTGTCCAGATGCTCGGCGTTCATGACCAGGAACCACTCGGCGGCGTCGGCCGGATCGTCGCTGTCGAGCATGTAAAGGACCTGATTGACCACAACGCGCAGGGTCGGGAACAGCCGGGCACGGGTGCGCACGCTCCAGCGCGTGAAGCGCCGGTGCCGCACCATCGTGCGGACCCGGCTGCGCACTACGGGTGGGACCCTGTGCAGCCAGTCGTACACCGGCGGCCAAGCCACGACACTGTAAATGCGAGGCTCGCGTCCTGCGGCACGCAATGCCCAGTACCCACCCATCGAGATGCCGACCAGGGCGGCCCGATCAAGGCGGAAGTGGTCCAACACCGCCCCGACCGGCTTTTCCCAGTCGTGGTCAAAGGTGAGCCCGTTCAACGTCCGCGCACCACCTTCGATCAAGGAATCGAACCCGCCGTGCAGCAGCACCGTCTCGCCAGTTGGTGTCCCGGCCGCCGGAAGCGAATAGGCCGGCAGCGCCGCGCCGGCATAGGGGATCTCGTGACGGACGATGACAGCATCTGCGACTGCGGTGTCGAACAGCTTCAGATAACGGCGGTAGCGATTCGTTTTCTCCGCCGATCGTGGCGGCGTGAAGAATTCCGCGATCCTCGCATAACCTGCCGCATGCCGAGGCCGGGCCTCGGCTGCCACCCGGCCCGACAAGGCCTCGAACACGGTGACACAGTCATCCATCGACCGCACGTGTGCCGCGGCGTCGACTAGCTCATGGCGGGCAGCGAAGCCCAGCGAATATGCCCGGTTGAGTTGGTAGTTGACGAAGTCCCGTCGATGGAACCGTTCGAACCCCACTGGCAACGCCACAAGCTCGGGATCGCTCATTTCGCCAGCGTACTCCTGCAGTGGCGGGCGCAGTGGGTGCTCTGAGCCAATTCATGGGCAAAACAAAGGCAAAACAAAACCCCCACTTCCCTTTGTTTATAAGGGAAGCAGGGGTCTTGCCACTTGGCGGTGACGGTGGGATTTGAACCCACGTTGGCTTTCACCAAACAACATTTCGAGTGTTGCACCTTCGGCCGCTCGGACACGTCACCAACCTGACTAGGCTACCGGAGCAACGCGCTGATCCACAAAACGGCGCCCCGACAGACCGCGAATGCCCGCCCCGTCAGACCGCGAACCGCGGCGCGCCCGGACTGCCGGCACTTCCCCGCGCATGGACAGGGGACTAGATTCGTGAGCAACATGACTGACTCAGACCAACAGCCCGCACAGAACGCCACAGCCACCGCATACTGGACCGTCGGCCCCGAGAAGGGGGAGCTCCGGCGCGAGGACCTCCCCACCCCCGGCCCCGGCGAAGCGCTCGTCCGCACCCTGTACTCGGGCATCAGCAAAGGCACCGAACTCGTCGTCCACAACTCCCGCGTCCCGGAACGTGTGGCTGAGGAAATGGCCGCCCCGAACCAGGAAGGTTCTTTCCCGTTCCCGGTGAAATTCGGCTACCTCTCCGTCGGTGTGGTCGAGGACGGCCCGGCTGGCTGGCTGGGCAGGACTGTTTTCTGCCTGTACCCGCACCAGGACCGCTACGTCGTCGCGGTCGAGAAACTCACCGTGGTTCCGGATGATGTCCCCGCCCGACGCGCCGTGCTGACCGGCACCGTGGAGACCGCGATCAACGGGATCTGGGAGGCCGGGCCCCGACTCGGCGACCGCGTCGCCGTGATCGGCGCCGGCCTGGTCGGCGGCATGGTGGCCAAGCTCCTGGGCACGTTCCCGCTCGGACGGCTGCAGCTGGTGGATATCGACCCGGCCAAGCGGGCGTTCGCTGAAACCCTTGGCGTCGAATTCAGCCACCCGGCCGAGGCCCTGCCGGATTGCGACATCGTGATCCACTGCTCCGCGTCGGAGGCGGGCCTGGCGCGCGCCCTGCAGCTCGCGGGCGATGACGGCGACGTCATCGAAATGTCCTGGTACGCCGACCGCAAAGTCACTGTCCCGCTCGGCGAAGACTTCCACGCCCGCCGGCTGTCCATCCGCGCCAGCCAGGTTGGTGTCGTGGCCCGCGCCCGCCGCCACCGGCGCACCAACGCCGACCGGCTCCGGCTCGCCGTCTCCCTGCTGAGCGATCCCGGGTTCGACGCCTTCCTCACCGGTTCCTCCCCCCTGGGAGAGCTGCCCGACGTCGTCCAGCGGCTCTCCGACGGCGCGCTGGACGCGCTCTGCCACGTCATCGACTACCCGGCCAGCGACGATATTGTCCGGAAAGCTCCCGCCACCGAATCCGCCCCCACAGAAGCCACGAGGTAAATCCGTGTTCAGCCTGACCGTCCGCCGCAACTTCATGATCGCCCACAGCCTCCCGCGCCCAGTCTTCGGCCCCGCCCAGGGCATGCACGGCGCCACCTTTGTCACAGAAGTGACCTTCCGCCGTCAGACCCTGAACGAGGACTCGATCGTCCTGGACATCGGCGAGGCCGGCGCGGTGCTGGATTCCATCCTCGAAGGCCTGAACTTCAAGAACCTCGACGAGCACCCCGACTTCGCGGGAAAACTCAGCACCACCGAGGCCCTGGCCCAGTACGTCGCCGACGCCCTGGCAGCGAAGATCCGCACCGGCGCGGACGGGCGCGCGCTGGCCGGACTGGACGTCACCCTGCGCGAAACCCCCGACGCGTGGGCCAGCTACTCGCTCGACTTCGAGGCCAGCTAGGAACGCTGGCGCCACTGGGGAACACCGCGCAGCCGCCGGGTGCTCCGCAGGAAAAGCCGTCCGCGGAAGATTCCCCTGCCGCTCAAGCTGGTGGACAATGACCCCATGACGCCCGAGCCCCTGACCACGCAGCCCCCGACGGTGAACGCGCCGCCGGCCCGGACCCTCACCCGGCAGCGGCTCCGCGCCTGGGCGTGGCACAAACAGGGCCTGGACGGCTCGCTGGCCGGCTGCACCGCGGAGCAGGTGTTCGCCCGGGCGGGCTGGGCGCGCTCCGTCGGCGGCGCCAACCCCTACCTGACGCTTTTTGCCCGCGCCGGCATCCGCCGCGAACAAGTGGATGCCGACGTCCTGGCGCACCGAATCCTCGAACTCCCGGCGGCGCGCGGCTGCACCTACGTGCTGGGCCGGGACGACTTCGCCTGGGCGCTGACGCTCGGGTGCGACGCCGCCGAGGCGGCCGTCAGAGTGGTCGGCAGGCTCGGCGTGGACCGCGGCGAAATCACCTTGCTGGAGGAACAGGTGCTGCACACGCTCACCGAGGCCGCCGTCCCGATGGATCCCCGGCAGCTTAAAGAGGAACTCGGCGAATCCGTGCGGAGCCTCGGCGAGGAAGGCAAGCGGAAGGGCGCCACCACCACGCTGCCCACGGCCCTTGGCATCCTGCAGTCCCAGGGGCGGATCCGCCGCGTCCCGGCCACCGGCCGCCTCGACCAGCAGCGCTACGCCTACGAACTGTGGAACCTGCCGCCCAGCCCGCTCGACGATGACCAGGCCCGTATCGAACTGGTCCGCCGCTACCTGGGCTGGACCGGAGGGGCCACGTTCAAACAGTCGCAGTGGTTCACGGCCTTCACGGTGGCCCAGAGCAAGGAAGCGCTGGCTGCGGCCGGCGCGGTGGAGGTTCCCACCGCCGCCGGGGAGATGCTGTGGATGCTGCCCGACGACGTCGAGCAGCTCGCCGGCTTCCAGGAACCGGACGAGGAGCAGATCCAACTGCTCGCCGGAACGGACTCCCTCGCGCTGCTGCGCCGGAATGCCGCCGAACTGCTGGCCGAGGAGGACCGGCACGCGAACACCCCGGGTTCGCTGGCGCTGCAGGCGGATCTCCCGGACCATCCCATTCTCGACCGCGGCCGGATCATCGGGCTCTGGCAGTACGATCCCGGCAAGGAACGGATCGTGCCCTGGGTGTTCCAGGCCCCCACACCGGCGGTGACCCGGCGGATCGCCGAAGTCGAGGACTGGATCCGGGAGGACCTCGGTGACTTCCGGGCCTTCAGCCTCGATTCACCGGCCACCCGGCAAAAGCGGATCGATAACCTGGCGGCAGCCGCAACAGGCTCCGCCGCCGTCAGCTAGCGCCGTCAGCTAGCGCCTTCAGCCAGCGCCGGGAGTCAGCGCCGGGAGTCACCAGACGGGGGGAGCGGCGATGGCCAGGTCTCAGGCGCCGCGGTGCCCGGCAAAGAAGTCCTGCAGCAGCGCCGCGCATTCCTGCTCCCTGACCCCGCCGTACACTTCCACCCAGTGGTTGAGCCGGCGCTCGCGGAGGATGTCGAACACGGAGCCGGCGGCCCCGGCCTTCTCGTCCCAGGCACCGAACACCACCCGCGGAATCCGGGCCAGCACCACGGCCCCGGCGCACATGGCGCAGGGCTCCAGCGTCACCACCAGCGTGCAGTCCGCCAGCCGCCAGCCGTCACCGGCGCCCCCACCCTGTGCGCTGGATTCCTGCAGCCGAGCCGCAGCCTCGCGGATGGCCACCACCTCCGCGTGCGCCGTCGGGTCCCCGAGGGCCTCCCGTTCGTTGCGCCCGCTGCCGAGCACGGTGCCGTCGGGCCCGATGACGACGGCGCCGATCGGCACGTCCGCCGTGGCCAGCGCGGCACGCGCCTCGGTCAGGGCAAGGCCCATCCATTTGGCATGGCGGGGCTCGGGGGAAGTCATGGCTCAATGATAGTTTCGATGACTAAGCAAGCTGGGCAGTGAAGCTGCCGAAGACAACAATCGGGAGATGCCGTGAACACCGGGTCGGAGAGCTGGCTAACGCAGCATTGGGGAAAATGGGTGGTGCCCTACGCGGCGCTTTGGGCCACCATGGCCATTGGCGGCGTCGTAGTGCTGGTCCTGACGCTGTTGGGTGCCGAGGTCTATGAGGACGTGGTGGATGACGCCGGCCTGGCGAACCTGGACAAGCCCACCTTGGGGTGGATGGAACAGCTCCGCAGCCCCGGCCTCGACTCGTTCGTCACGGCATTCACCAACGTCGGCGGCGGGGTCGGGATGCCCATCCTGGCCAGCATCCTCACCGCGTGGCTCATCTGGACCAGCCGTACCTGGCGGCCCTTGATCCTGATCGGAGGTGCCGCAGCAGTCTCCGTGACCGCTACATCGCTGGGCAAGACACTGGTCGGCAGAACCCGCCCGGACCACTCCGACGCCGTCCCGCCCTACGAATCCTCGCCGTCGTTTCCGAGCGGCCACACGCTCAACACCACGGTAGTGATCGGGCTCGTGGTCTACCTGGCTTGTCTGCAGATCCAGGGCAGCGTAGCGCGGGTAAGCCTGATAGTGGCGGGTGCGTCCTTCATCTTCGCGATGGGCATGAGCAGGGTCTATCTGGGCCACCACTGGATGACCGATGTGATCATCGGATGGGTGCTGGGGCTGGCCTGGGTCGGCATCGTGATTCTGGCACACCGGCTCTTCCACGTGATCCGGCACCGGGAACACGCCGGCCCCGCACCCACCTTCGACAACCCCGCGCACCTGCACGACGGCGCCGCCCCCGGCAGTGCTCCAGGGGACAAGGGCGACGTCGGCGCCCGTGGCCCCACGGGCGGCCCCCCAGCCGCCGGGTGATAGTTTTGACCCATGCGCACTTTCGTTGTGGACCACCCGCTGGTCGCCCATAAGCTCACCGTTCTGCGGGACAAGAACACCCCGTCCCCGGTCTTCCGCCAGCTCACCGAGGAACTCGTCACGCTCCTGGCGTACGAGGCCACCCGCGACGTCCGCACCGAACCGGTGACCATCGAGACGCCGGTCAGCACCACCATTGGCACCGCATTTACCAAGCCCACCCCGCTGGTGGTTCCCATCCTCCGGGCCGGACTCGGCATGCTCGAGGGCATGACCAAGCTGGTCCCCACGGCCGAGGTCGGGTTCCTGGGCATGGCCCGCGATGAAGAGACCCTGGACATCATCACCTACGCGGAGCGTCTCCCCGAGGACCTTACCGACCGTCAGATCTTCGTCCTGGACCCCATGCTCGCGACCGGCGGCACGCTGCGCGAGGCCATCAAGTTCCTCTTTAAGCGCGGCGCTTCCGACGTCACCTGCATCTGCCTGCTGGCCGCCCCGGAAGGCCTGGCGAAGCTGGAGGAGGAGCTTGCCGACGCCAACGTGACGATCGTGCTCGCCTCGATCGACGAGAAGCTCAACGAGAAGTCCTACATCGTGCCGGGCCTGGGCGACGCCGGCGACCGCCTTTACGGCGTGGCCGGTTAAGTCAGCCGAACGGCACCGGACCTGCCCTGGTGGCCGGTTCGCGCGCGGCTCCGGCTGCTCGCTGGCTGTGCCAGGGGTTTAGTACCAGTTGTGGGCGTAGTGGAAGTTCAGGGCCCCACAGGGTGAGCCGTAGCGGTCCTTGACGTACTCCAGACCCCAGTTGATCTGGGTCCGGTAGTTCGTCCGGTAGTCCGCGCCCGCGCTGGCCATCTTCTCGGCCGGCAGCGACTGGACCACACCGTAGGCGCCGCTGCTCGGGTTCGTGGCGGTCGTCTCCCAATCCGATTCCTTGGTCCAGAGCTTCATGAGGCACGGCATCTGGCTCGGGGCCCAGCCATAGGAGCCCAACTGGCTCGCCGCGTACGCCTGGGCGCCGGCAGGGTCATCGATGGCAACGGGGGCCGGTGCAGGTGCCGGCACAGTCGCAGGTGCCGGGGCGGGCTCGGGAGCGGGGGCCGGGACAGCTGCCGGGGCCGGTGCTTCGGCCGGCGCGACCTCGGCCGGCTGGGCCGCGGCGTCGCCGGTGCCGGTGACGGCCTCACTCTCGACCCGGACACGCTCAAAATCAAGGTGCGTCAGCGGATCCGCCGAGGCGGCTGCCTGCGTGGAACTGCCGGCGTCGGCATTGCGCGCGGCCGTCTCGGACGCCTGGCCGGCGGCGCCGGCCCCCACGATCATCGCGCAGGCGGCAACAACAACGGCCGCCCGGCGGCCGGTCGAACCGGCGTGGCGGGCAAACCGGGCCAAGGCTGAAGCGGGCCTGGCCGGCTCGGCGCCGTGGCCCGACAGCTTGGAGCCGGTTGAGTTTGCGGCGTCGTCAGGGCCCGATTGTGCCTTGGAGTTAGTCATGAGTGCCTCTCAACGCCTGCGGAGTTAGCTGTCGGGTTCGGATGAGGTCACCCGGCCGCACGGAATCTCACGTGTCGGCTTCACCCCAAGGGCGCAATGTGCAAAAAATGCCCGGGAACTCTGGGTCCCCCGCCTCTGCCTGTCCAGCGGAATCCGGGAGGCGGCAGAGCGTGGCGTACATCCGGACATGCGGCCCCAGTGATGGCCGCACTTAAAAACCGTACAGGAGTTGAACAGACAAGTTACAGTTTGGTAACAAGCATCACTGCGTCGGCGGGGCGGCTTGCGCCCTGACCAGCGACGGCTTGACTTCGGGCGGCGCCGGAGCCTCCGGCAGCCGAACGGTGAACTCGGTCCGGCCGGGCACCGAGGCCACACTGACAGTCCCGCCATGGGCCTCGACAATCGACTGCACGATCGACAATCCCAGCCCGCTGGTGCCCTCGGTGGAGGCCGTCGTTGCAGGGGGCGTTGTTGTGGCGCCCCCTGAGGATGCCCCGGGCGGCCGCGGCGGGTGCAGCGGACGCCGCGGAAGGGCCCTGCCGGTTGCCGGCGTCGTGAGTGCTGCCGGATTCTTG
Source organism: Pseudarthrobacter leeuwenhoeki (assembly GCF_055412885.1). NCBI lineage: Bacteria > Bacillati > Actinomycetota > Actinomycetes > Micrococcales > Micrococcaceae > Pseudarthrobacter > Pseudarthrobacter leeuwenhoeki. Next base: position 169,149 of record NZ_JBVAYY010000009.1, read on the forward strand.
CGGGAAGCGTCCGCGCGCGTGAAGCGGGCAAAGACACGGTCCACGAACCCGGGGGCAATCCCGGGGCCGTTGTCCGTCACGGTCACCTCGGCATGTCCGTCCGGGGATCGCTTCACACCGGTCACCACGGTCGTGCCGGGGCCCGTGTGTTTGCGCGCGTTGGAGAGCAGGTTGACCAGCACCTGATGCAGCTGGCTCGCGTCCCCGCGAACCACCACAGGCTCTTCCGGGAGCTCCAAGTGCCAGACCCGGTCCGGGGCCATGACCTTCTCGTCACTGACCGTCTCGATGGCCAACTGGGTGAGATCCACGTCGCTGAGCTTGAGCGGCTGGCCCTCATCCAGCCGCGCGAGCAGGAGCAGATCCTCCACCAGGGTCGTCATACGTTCGGACTGGCTCTGCACCCGGGCCAGGGACTTCTGGCCGTCGGGGGTGAAATGTTCGGTCATCCGCATCAGCTCGGTATAGCCGCGGATGGCGGTCAGGGGAGTACGCAGTTCGTGCGAGGCATCCGCGACGAACTGGCGGACCTTCATCTCGCTCTTCTGCCGAGCTTCCAGGGCATTGGAGACGTTGTCCAGCATCATGTTCAGGGCATGGCCCACGCTGCCCACCTCGGTTTCCGGATGCGCTGCGGACGCCGGCACCCGCACAGCAAGTCCCACCTCTCCGGCGTCGAGCGGCAGCCGCGCAACCTGCGTTGCCACCTCGGAGAGCTGATCGAGCGGCTTCATGGTCCGGCGGATCAGTGCCGTCCCGGCCAGTCCGATGACCAGGAGCCCGCCGGCGGACACGAGCACCATGGTCCAGACCATGGTGGCAAGCGTGGTCTGCTTCTCCGCGAGCGGCAGGCCGGTGACGATCACGTCGCCGCCCGCCTCGGCGGCAACCAGCCGGTAGGCTCCGGCGGACAGGGTCCGGTCCACCGGCTCGAGCCACGGGGTGAGCTCCAGGAGCACTTCGTCGTCTTCGTCGGTGAGGGATTCCCGGGTGGCGTCCTCGGAGAGGAAGCCGGCGCTGCGGACCGAATCGTCATGGATTCGCGCGTTCAGGGTGCCGATGGCCAGGCCCCGCGCCTCAAGGGGGTCGGAGCGGCCGGAGCGGCCGGACTCGCGGGCACGGACCGCTGCCTGCTGCAGCTGGGTGTCGAGCTGTCTGGTCAGGAAGAAGTCCATCGAGGCATAGCTGACGATACCGACGGCCCCGCAGATCGCAACGAGCAGGGCCATGGCGACGAGGACAAGCCGGGTGCGCAGGTGCCAGGTGGACGGGGTGCGCCAGTTGAGTCCGGAGGGGCGGATCTCGGCAGGGCCTGCAGGCACGGATCAGTCCGCCGGTTTCAGGACGTAGCCGGCGCCGCGCACCGTGTGGATCATGGGCGGGTGGCTGGCGTCGACCTTCTTGCGGAGGTAGGAGATGTAGAGCTCCACAATGTTGGCCTGCCCGCCGAAGTCGTAGTCCCAGACCCGGTCCAGGATCTGGGCCTTGCTGACGACCCGTTTCGGGTTCTCCATGAGGTAGCGCAGCAGCTCGAACTGGGTGGCCGTGAGGTGCAGTTCTTCGCCTGCGCGCCGAACCTCCCTCGTGTCGACGTTCAGGACGAGGTCCCCGACGACGAGTTCGGCGGTATCCATCGCAGCCACTCCGGAACGCTGGACCAGCCGGTGCAACCGCAGCAGCACTTCTTCCATGCTGAACGGTTTGGTCACGTAGTCATCCCCGCCCGCTGCCAGCCCGGTGATGCGGTCCTGGACGGCGTCCTTTGCTGTCAGGAACAAAGCAGGCACCTCCGGCGCGAAGGCGCGGATCCTCCCCAGCAGCTCAACGCCGTCGAATCCGGGAAGCATCACGTCGAGCACCAGCACGTCGGGGCGGAAATCCTTGGCGAGCTTCACGGCTTCGGGGCCGTCGGCTGCGACAGCAACAGACCATCCCGCCATCCGCAGCCCCATGCTCATGAGCTCGGAGAGACTGGGTTCGTCGTCCACGACCAGGGCCCGGATAGGAGAGCCATCCGGATGGCTGAGCCGGGGGAGATTATTGGTCATGGAGTGCGAAGTGGCCATGGGACAACTCTCCGATCTGCCGGTTGTATGCGGCTTTGGGGATCCTGTGCGGCGCCTGTGAATCCCAGCCTAGCGAGCCGGACATCCCCCGGACCGGCGGTGGGACCGCTTTTTTCGTCGACCGGGGGTGACCGCCCTGTGGAACGCTGGACTTCTAATGCTAAGTAGGCGAAGGGTTTGCCCGCTTCGACTTACAGTGAATGATTCCGGGCAATCGGGAGGCTGGCGCGAATTAAGTTCGACGAACCGGCCAAGTTGGCGCCCGTTGACCAGGACGGGTGTTTTTTATTGACGGCTTGGAATTGTGATCTGCACTACAATTCCGCGTTCTGTCTCAGATGGTGGACTTTTGCGTCCATTGTTACTTGCAAGTTTTCATTGTTACGTTGCACACTTCAATTGTGAACAAGAACTCAACAGCACCTGCACCCGCAGTTTTTTGGATCAGCGCACCCGCTGGTACCGAGAAGCGCTGTTGTCGAATGCACGCCTAACTTTTACACCCCAAAGGTTTCTAGGCATTCGCCCCCAGCCCAGCGTCGGGCGCCCTCCCCAGTTTTCATTGCGGGGAAAAGTAGCATTCGAGCCGCGATGACGGCCATTCACATTGAGGTAAGCAATCCATGTCAGTTGCATCCGGATACGTCCACATCTCCGTCCGTAACGCCAGCAAGGCCGGCCAGGCCTCCGGTATCCGCCAGGGCTTCGGCGGCCGGGCGTCCTTCGCCCCTGCCGGATCCGGCAACAGCTTCCCCGCGGCGGGCTATGCCCCGCAGGGGTACAATCCCAACTCCTACGGACAGCTCCGCGCTGTTACGCCGGCCACGGCCCCTACTCCTGTGATTGCCCCGGGCGACGGCAGCCCCGTCCGTCCCGTCCGTCCCGTCCCAAACGACAACGTCGCCCGCGGTTTCGTCCTCTACATGGGGATCGATGAGGAAACCGCCGCGGCCGCCGGCACGTCCATTGCCAAGCTTGCCCAGGAGATCCGGGCCTACGCCCAGTCCCTGGTCTCCGGAGCCGAAAGCTACGCTGCCGTCGCCGTCGCGCCGGCCAGCGCCCCTGGTTCCGCGCTCGACGTGGTCCGTTCCACCTTTGGTGACCCCACGGTCGGCGCCCGTCAGCGTTCCGAGACCGCCCGCCTGCAGCAGCCGCAGGACCAGCGCCCGTCCGGCGTCCTGATCGACCTTGCCCGCCGGGAGGTGGCGCTCGACGGCGAATCCCTCAACCTCACGTTCAAGGAGTTCGAACTCCTCAACTACCTCGTCGAGAACGGCACCCGCACCGTGGGCCGCGACGAACTGCTCGAGGGCCTGTGGAAGAATGCCGAGGAGGTCCCCAACGAGCGGACTATCGACGTGCACATCCGTCGCCTGCGCTCCAAGCTGGGCCGTCTCGCCAACACCGTGCGTACGGTCCGCGGCCAGGGCTACCGCTTTTATGAGCACCCGGAAGTTGTTGTCTGGGCCGCCCCGGAATACTCGATCTAGCTTCCAGGCCACGCACAGCGTCCGACCCTGAACCGGGGCGGGCGCTTTTGCGTGCTCGGGGATCAGCCGCCGCACTAGGATTGATCCATGAGCGCGCATCACATCAAACGGCTGGTGATCATGCGGCATGCCAAGTCGGATTGGCCCGGCGGCGTCGCGGACCACGACCGGCCGCTCGAAGAGCGTGGCCACCGCGATGCCCCGCAGGCGGGGAAATGGCTGTTGAAGCATGGTGTGGTCCCCGATTTCATCCTGTGCTCCAGCTCCCTGCGCACGCGGCAGACGTGCACCTGGGTGTGCAGCGAACTTGGCGACAAGGCTCCGACGCCGAAGCTTGAGGACGGGCTCTACGCGGCGCCGGCGAAGCGGATGCTGGCCGTCATCAACCACGTCCCGGATACGGTGACCACCCTCATGGTGATCTCGCACATGCCCGGGGTGCAGGACCTCGCCATGCACCTTGCCTCCCGCGATTCGAACCACGACGCGTACATGGACGCGGCCACGCGGTTCCCCACGAGCGCGCTGACCGTCATGGAGACGGAGAAGTCCTGGGCCGAACTCGATGGCCAGGACGCGAGGCTCACGCACTTCAAAGTTCCCCGGGCCAAATAGCGCCCCGGCACGGTACGCCCTGCCCGGTTCCCGGGATGCATAGTCAAGCAGGCGATTCTGCGGTTTACTGATGCTGTTTACTCGTGGACTTATGGCGATCGGGAGAAAAGGCGGAATCATCGTGGATTCAGGACAGCTCATAGGACTCATCATCGGCGTCGTTGTTGTAGTCGCGATCGTCGTCGTGGCAGTCATGCTCAGCCGCAAGCGCAAGGCGGAAGCGAACCGCAACAAGGCAGTCGAACTGCGCGAACAGGCCAAGACCGAAGAGATCGGCGCCAGGGAGCGCGAGGCGAAGGCTGCCCGGGCCGAGGCCGACGCCCAACAGGCGGAAGTCGAGGCCGAGCGGCTGCGGGAGGAAGCCCACGCACGGCAGCAGGAGGCCGGGAAGGTCCGCGCCGGTGCGGAGGAACAGCTGCGGAAGGCTGACGAACTGGACCCTCACGGCGCCACCACCGAAGGCGACGCCCGGAGCCGGGAGCAGCTGCCCCGGGAAAGCGCCGGCACTGAAGAGCTGCGTCGGGACCGCAGTGACAGGAACCCTTCCGCCCCCGGACAGACCTTCACTCCGGGCGGCACTCCGGGCGGCAGGCAGGTTCCCCCGGAGCCTGCCCGCACCGACGAGCCCCGCGGTGACAACCCCCGGAACCCCTGACCATTCACACACCACCTGATCTCCGGCCCACCGGCCCGAGCCGGCCCTGGCGCCCGGCCGGAACCGGCATAGTGGCAGAGTGAACCCTCGTCATTCCGCCCTGGCCCTGCTCGTCGCTGTCCTGTGGGGGGTCAACTTCGTCGCGATCGACCTTGGCCTGCACCCGGACGGAGCGGAGATGCCGCCGCTGCTGTTCGTGGCCATGCGGTTCACCCTGGTGGTCTTTCCCTGCATCTTCTTCATCCGCAGGCCCGAGGTGGGCTGGAAGGCGATTGTCGGCGTCGGGCTGTTCATGAGCGCCGCACAGTTCGGCCTCCTGTACCTGGCCATGGCCTGGGGCATGCCCGCCGGCCTGGCCTCGCTGGTCCTGCAGGCGCAGGTGCTGCTGACCGTGCTCCTGGCCGCCGGGTTCCTTGGCGAGCGGCCGAGCCGGCGGCAGCTCGCCGGCGTGGTGCTGGGCGTGGCCGGACTCGCCGTGGTCGCCGTCGGCCGCAGTTTGGTCGCCCCGGTGCTGCCGCTGATGATCGTGCTTGCCGCGGCGCTGTCCTGGGCCGCCGGCAACATCGTGGCCCGCAAGGCGAAGGCGGCGTCGGGACTGGGACTCGTGGTGTGGTCAGGGGCCTTGGTGCCGCTGCCCCTGCTGGGACTGTCCCTGCTGGTGGACGGGCCGGGGGCGGTGTTGCAGGCCCTGCTGGAGGTCCAGCCCGTCACCCTGCTGAGCGCCCTCTATACGGCCGTCTTCGGTTCCCTGGTGGGCTACGGCATCTGGAACAGGCTGCTGGGGCTGTACCCGTCCTCCGCCGTTGTGCCGTTCACCCTGTTAGTTCCGGTGGTCGGGATGACGACCGCGTGGCTCGTCCTGGGCGAGGTGCCGACCGCCGCCGAGGTGACCGGCGGGTTTCTGCTGCTCGCCGGCGTGGCGACAGCGGTGCTGCGCCCCTGGAATTTTGGACGGCGGAATTTTCTACGGCGGGAGTCGGGCCCGCGCGCTCAGCGGCGGGTCGACGTCCGGGCCGACTGAGCCTTGGCCGGTTGCGCCGTCGTTCCACGCGGTATCGCGGACCTGCCCGCCGCGGACCTGGACGCCGGACGGGCGGTTGCGGTCCGGGATGGTGCGCGCCGGGCGGCTGCCGGCCGGGATGCCGGGCCCCTCGCGCCCGCCGCCGGTCGCCGCCGCGGGGGATGTCCGGCGGCGCGCTGACTCCGGCCCCGGCCCGGCAGGACGGTTCCGGCCACCAGCAGCAGCAGGGTGGCGGCGCCGGCCGCAGCGGCGAGGTAGAAGTACAGGTCCGGATGTTCGGAAACCACCGGGGTCGACATCGCGTCAGGATCGGTGTTGAAGGCCAGTCCCCACTGCCGCAGGAAGGCGATGCTGAAGGCAACAAACAGGATGCTCCCGATCCCGCTGGCCGCCAGGGTCCGGTGCCGGCGGCGGATGATCACCTCGGAGACGCAGGCGGCGTAGGCTGCCGCGCAGGCCGCCATAAACCACAGGAACACGGTTTCGTGCAGGGTGATGCCGGTCAGCGCCAACAGCGCCAGCGCGGCGAGAAACGCACCGATGGCTATCTTGCCGTTGTTACCCATGTGGCCCATGTTCTCAATCATCCCCGAGAGGGACTACTTCCTGATGTAGCCGCGCATGGACGCCATGATCGCGGTGACACTTTGCTCGCGGGTCCGCTCCGGGTTGTAGGTCTGACGGTCCAGGCCCACCACGAAGCAGGCGCCGAAGATGGCCGTCTCCAGGCTGCCCCGGGACACCGCCGGATCCACCGGGTAGACGGCGGCCACCGCATCGATCGCCGCGCGGACCACGGTGAGCAGCCGTTCCCGGAGCTCGGTGAACGTATCCTTCCACTCGCTGGGTGTCCGCCAGTTCTCGCTGACCCACAGCCGGGCAAAGGACGGGTATTCGTCCATGAAGTCCATGGCCTGGCCGATCATCTCGTCCATCGCCGCCAGCGGGTCGGCCGAATCGTCCCTGACGCTCAACAGCCGTGCCAGCAGGATGTCCACCCCGTGGCGCAGCAGCTGGGCGATCAGGTCCGACTTGCTGCCGAAGTTGTAGTAGACAGTACCCTTGGAAACCCCGGCCGCCGCCGCGATCTCATCGACGGTCACCCCGGCCGCTCCGCGCACGCCAATCAGGTCCATCGAGGCCTCGAACAGCTTCTGCCTGGTCGCGTTGGTGCGGGCCGGCCGGAGCTTCTTCGCGGTCCCCGTGCTTTCCTCGGGAACCGCGGGAGTCACCGCGCCGCCGGAAGGCGCCATGCTGTTGTCCGTGCGGCCGCTCATACGGTGATCTCCGGTTTCAGTGTCTTCAGGGTCCAGTACTTGTGCTTACGGACGGCCAGGGTGGACAGGGCTGTCCCCAGCAAAGTGTAGCCAAGCAGCCCCAGCATCGTGGGCAGGATGACGGCCAGATCGGCGCCGTAGATCAGGTGCCTCATGCCGTTGACGACATACCCCATCGGCAGGAGCTGGTGCACCACGTGGAGCGGCTGGGGCGTGGTCTGCCAGGGAAAGGTGCCCCCCGAAGAGACCAGCTGCAGCACCAGCAGGATGAGCACCACGAGCTTGCCGGGGGAGCCGAGCAACGCCACGACGCCCTGGATGATCGCGCTGAACGCCATCGCGGCAGCCAGCATCAGGAACCACATCAGCCAGGGGTGGGCGGGACTGAGGCCCAGCCCCACATCGACCACCAGGGTCAGCAGGCTCGCCTGGACGGCCGCGACAGCCAGGAACGGAAGCCAGCCGCCGACGGCGATTTTCCACGCCGGGGCGTTCGACGCCAGCGCCCGCTGGGTGACCGGCCGCATCGCCTGGATCAGCATAAAGACGCCGATCCACAGAGCCAGGGTGAGGAAAAACGGTGCGAGGCCCGCGCCGTGCGAGCCTGCCTTCGCCTGAGAGACGTTGCTGACGGCGACCGGATCGGCAATGACCTTGGCGAGGCTGCCCTTCTGTGTGTCGTTGGGGTTGGGGACCTGGCCGGCGCCCTTGGAGAGTTCGGCCGCGAGGGTCCCGGCGCCGTCGGAAGCCGTAACGGCCCCGCTTTCCAGCCGGGCCGCGCCGTCGTCGAGCTTTTGCGCGCCCCCGGAGAGCCTTGCGGCACCGTCCAGTGCGCTCTGCTGCCCGGCGGCGAGGGTGGTGGCGCCGCTGGCCAGCTGGTCCGCCCCGGTGGACGCCTGGGTGATGGCGCCGCCGAGGGCGGGGGTGGCTGCCGCCAGTTTGGCCGCTCCTGTACTGACGGCAGCGGACCCGTCCGCCAGTTGCTGGATTTGCGCTGCCGCGGTCGCGAGGTTCGCCGCGGGCCCCGCGGACGCCGGCGGGGCCGCGTGGGCATCGAAGTCCGCGAGGATGGCCTCCGCCTGCGCCGGAGTAAGGACCCCCGCCGTGACGAGCCGGCTGTTGGATGCGACCACACGGCTGTGTTCTGCCTGGGCGGCCGCCTTTTCGGAGGCGGCCTGCTGGCCTGCCAGGGCCTGGACCTTGGTCCCAAGAGCGGCGTTGCCGGCCGCCACCTGGGCGGCGCCGTCCGCGAGGGCCCGGGAATCGGCAGGCAGCGTGGCGGTCTTGTCCTTGAGCTGGGACAGTCCGCCGCTGAGCTGGGCCGCCCCCGCGCCGAGGGTGTTGGCGCCGTCCCGGAGCTTGAGCTGGCCGGCATAGAGCCCGGCCGTGCCGGTCTTGAGCTCACCGGTGCCTTGGTGGAGGGTGACGGTCCCGTCGCGCAGGCCGGCGACGCCGTCGGCGAGTTGGCCGGCGCCGTCGGATGCCTTGAGCATCTGGGAGTGGATGGTCCCGAAGCCGGTGAGGAGCTGGTTGGCGGTTTCCTCGCCGACCTCGGTGGCCACCGTCGTGTGCACGGCGGTGGTGAGCTTGTCCACGATGGTGCTCAGCAGGTAGTTGTTCGCGTCATTGGTGGTGACGTTGAGCATGGCCTGGCTGGCGGCGTCGAAGCTGCCCGGGGAGACGAGGTTCGCCGAGAAATCCTTGGGGATCTTCAAGGCGAAGGCGTATTTGCCTGTGCTCACGCCCTGGTCTGCCTCCTCCGTCCCGGAGACCGTCTGCCAGTTGAAGACGTGCCCGTCCGTGAGGCTCTCGGCGACCTTCCGGCCGGCCTCGAGCCGGCTGCCGTCGGCGGAGGTGGCGCCGGTGTCCTCCACGACGAGGGCCGCGTCGATCTGGTCCAGGTTTCCGTAGGGATCCCAGTTGGCGTAGAGGTACACGGCGCCATAGAGCAGGGGCACCATGGCCAGCGCCAGGATGGTGAGCTTGGGCAGCAGCCCGCCGGTCATGCGCTTGAGTTCGGAGCGGGCCAGCCGCAGCACAGTCACTTTGTGTCCTCGGTTTCGGGTGTGTTGGATACGGCAGGTACGTCCCGGGGAAGGTCCCCGGGGGCAGGGGGGCGCGCGTTGCCGATCGCGGCAGCCGGTCCGGTCCAGCCGTCCGGGACGCGCATGAGCGTGGCGACGACGGCGAGCGGACGCCCGGCGTCGTAGGCCAGCTCCTCCAGCCGCGGCAGCCAAACATCCGGATCTCCATGACGGTCAGGCGAGTCCACCACGAGCAGATCCGTGTGCGGGTTCGCCAGGGCAAGGGCCGTGAGCAGCCCGATCCTTCGGGCGGGAGGCAGCTGCTCGGTCCACAGGCCGGCGATGTCCTCGAAGCGGTTGACCTTGAGCCAGGGCTTGCTCAGCAGCGAACCCCGGTAGCGGCGCGGAATGAGGGCCAGGTCCTCGGTGACTAGGTCACGGACGCTGAGGTGATGCTCGGGTTCGTTCACTCCGGGGGAGTCCACCACGGCGCTCGCCTGGCGCAGGATCTTGATCCGGGCGCTTCTGTCCCACTCCGCCCCGTCCCATTCAAAGTGGCCGCCGGAGGGTTTCAGCCGTCCGCTCAGGGCCAGGGCCAGGGCGGTGCGCTCGTCCTGGCGGCTGCCGGTTACCAGCAGGACTTCGCCGCGCCGGACCTGAAGGGACGTGGCCGGCAGCAGCACGTCCCGTCTGCCGTTCACGGAGAGCTGTTGCACGCGGAGCAAGGGGGGCCTTTCGCAGAAGAATGTCTACGCCAAGGCTAACTGAACTGTCCGGTCAGTTCAAATAAGAGGGAGCGAATGTGATCAAACAGCCGGGGTCCCGTCCGGCGGACCGTTCCGCCGAGGTCAGACTTGGCGCCCATGTTCGGCCAAAACATCGGCGCGGAGTCACACCTCGGCGGCTCAGAGGCCGTATTCCTCGAGCAACCGCAGCCAGACCTCGCTGATCGTGGGGTAGGCCGGCACGGCGTGCCACAGCCGGTCCAGCGGGATTTCGCCGACGACGGCGATCGTCGCCGCGTGGAGCAGCTCGGCCACATCCGGACCGGCAAAGGTGGCGCCCAGCAGCACCTTCTTGTCCTCGTCGACCACCAGCTGCGCCCAGCCCTCGTACCGTTCGGCATGCAAGGAGGATCCGGCCACTTGAATGGGCAGTTCCACGGACGACGCGTTGAAGCCGTCCCGTTCCGCCTGCTGCACGGTCCGCCCCACGCTGGCCAGTTCCGGATCGGTGAACACGACGCTGGGCACCGCATTCTCGTCCGCGGTCCGGGCGTAACGGCTCCACGGGGCCGCCTCGCGGCCGAGCTCGCCCCTGGCCCGGGCGGCGATGGCGTCGCCCGTGGCCCGCGCACCGTACTTGCCCTGATGGGTCAGCATGACCCTCCCGGCGGCGTCGCCTGCCGCGTACAGCCATGGCTCGACGTCGTTCCCGGACCCGCCCGACACCAGACCGGTGGAGTCGGTGCTGAGCCGCAGTTCCCTGCCGTCCGCGGCGGCGAGTCCGACGCTCTCCAGACCGATCCCTTCGAGGGCTGGATGCCGCCCGGTGGTGACCAGGAGCTTGTCCGCCGTCACGGTGCGGCCGCCCGCCAGCTCGAGGGTAAGGGAGCCGTCGTCGTTCTCGCGGACGCTGTTCGTTCCGGTGTGAAGGTGGAGGTCGACGCCGTCCGCCCGCAGCCCGGCCGCGACCAGCGTGGCTGCCTCCTCCGGGAAGGCCCCCAGCAGGGCACCGCGGGCCACGAGGGTCACCGAGGCGCCCAGCCGGGCGAAGGCCTGGGCGAGTTCGGTGCCGGCGACGCCGCCGCCCAGGACCGCCAGCCGGCCCGGGACGCCCCGCGCGGAGGTCGCTTCCCTGGTGGTCCAGTAGTCCACGTCGGACAAACCTTCAATGGGCGGCACAGTGGGCGAGGATCCGGTGGCCACCACGACGGCGTGGCGGGCAGAGAGTGCGTAACTGTTGCCGTCCAGTCCCGCGACTTCAACCCTCCGGGTGTCCGTGATCCAGCCGTGGCCGCGGATGAGCTCTATCCCGGAGTCCTGGAGCCACTTGACCTGGCCGTCGTCCTGCCAGTTGGACGTGAAGTAGTCGCGGCGTTTCAGGACGGCGGCTGTGTCCAGGGTCCGGGTGACGGCCTCTGCGGCACCGGGCACGGTCTGGGCGCCGTGGAGGGCGGCGCCTGGGCGAAGCAGCGCCTTGGAGGGCATGCAGGCCCAGTAGGAACACTCGCCGCCCACCAGCTCGGCCTCGATGAGTACTGCGGTCAGCCCGCCCTGCACGACGCGGTCCGCCACGTTTTCGCCCACGGCGCCGGCGCCGATCACAATGACATCGAATTCCCGTTCAAGCTGTGCTGTCATGGAAAAAGCCTACGCCCCCGCCGGGCCGCAATCCTTGACGAACACCCTTTGCAGGACATGGGACCACCGCTACTGTGGGGGAGATACTTGGGGGAGGGCAGGGCGATGGCAGAAGGCAACGTGACCGCCGGCGGCGCGGGCCGGGCGGGCGGCAATGCGGCGGGCGGCCCGGACACAGCGGGCGTGACCGGATCTGCGCCCATGCCGCCGGCAAGGTTCAGCGCGCAAGCCAGGCTCAGGGCGTTGCAGGCGGAGATTATGGAACTGATCCTGGAGCGTGAACTGGATGCCGGGGATCCCTTGCCGACCGAGCATGAGCTTGCCGCCGCGCTGGGCGTTGGCCGGAACACCCTGCGGGAATCGCTGAAGGTACTCCAGGCCCTGGGGGTCATTGAAATCCGCCACGGATTCGGCATGTTCGTGGCCCCCAGCAATTTCGACGCCCTCACCGACGGACTCTCGTTCCGGGGCCGGTTGTCGCTGCGGCATCAAGGGCAGGAGGCCCTGGAGCTGGTGGATGTCCGGCAGGCTCTGGAGGCCGGGCTGATTGCGGCCGCCATGGACCTGATGACCCCGGAGCACCTGACGGCCGTCGAGGAATCCGTGCTCCGGATGGAGGAGCTGGCCGTCGCCGGTGCGAATTTCGTCGAACCGGACGCCGAATTCCACCGACGGCTGTTCGAACCCCTCAACAACGCGCTGCTGGTCAGTCTGCTCGGTGTCTTCCGGCAGGTGTACCGGCGGCTCCATCTTGAGTTGGGAGCAGTGGAGCCGGGCGGAGCCGGTGGCGTCGATCTCCTGGAAACAGCGGCCCTGCACCGGGGGATCTACGACGCTGTCTCAACCGGCGACAAGGTTCTCGCGGCGCAGCGGCTCAACGGCCACTTCGACGGCATCCGGCTCCGGATCGGCCAGGCCGTCGCCCGGCACCGGATCCCGGCGGCCCGGCCATGAACTGCAGGGCCGGGCTGCCGGAGGGCGCGTGGGCAAATCCCTGGCGTGCCACGTGCGTCCCGCCGTCGGGCGTTAAACAAAAGATCCGCACCGGCGGACTGGTGCGGATCTTTTTCTCTGTGCGCCCAAAGGGATTCGAACCCCTGACCTTCTGTTCCGTAGACAGATGCTCTATCCAGCTGAGCTATGGGCGCATTTTCTGTTCTTGGAACTTCTCGCTCCCCGAACCTCGAATTACTTTACGCGAGGAGGGGGCCCAGTGACAAATCGAAACGGGTGTAATCTGTGCTACTAGACCGGTCTACGTGACCTTGGTCACAAAATACGGCCACTTCGTACCGTCTAAACCCTGTATTTCTGGGGTTTTTGATTTCCGGGCCCCCGGACATCCCACATCTTGCCCCGATTTCGGGGGGTGATCTAGCCATACATTAGGGAACACGACTGAACCCGAGGAAGGGAACCGTAATGGGAGATCTGGCGCGACTGCCGTTGCTTGAAAAAGCACCCACCACACATGCTGGCCTGCTGGCATGGGTTGAAGAGGTAGCTGGACTGACCCAGCCGGACCGGATCCACTGGGTGGACGGCTCCGAAGAAGAGAACACCCGGCTCACGGATGAACTCGTTGCCGCGGGCACCCTGACCCGGCTGAACGAGGAGCTGTTCCCCAAGTCTTTCGCGGCATTCTCCGACCCCGCCGATGTGGCCCGCGTCGAAGAGCAGACCTTCATCTGCTCCGAGAAGGAACGCGATGCAGGCTTCACCAACAACTGGATGGCTCCGGCGGAGATGAAGGCGAAGCTGCGCGGCCTGTTCAGCGGCTCCATGCGCGGCCGCACCATGTACGTCATCCCGTTCGTCATGGGCCACCTTGACGCCGAGGATCCCAAGTTTGGCGTGGAGATTACGGACAGCGCCTACGTTGTCGCCTCCATGCGCATCATGGCCACGATCGGCACCGAGGTCCTGGACAAGATCACCGCCACGAACGCCTTCTTCGTCCCCGCCCTGCACTCCCTGGGCGCACCGCTGGCCCCCGGCCAGGCCGACGTCGCATGGCCCTGCAATCCGGACAAGTGGATCGTGCACTTCCCCGAAGAGCGCTCCATCTGGTCCTTCGGCTCCGGCTACGGCGGCAACGCCCTGCTGGGCAAGAAATGCTATGCCCTGCGTATCGCCTCCGTGATGGCCCGGGACGAAGGCTGGCTCGCGGAGCACATGCTCATCCTCAAACTGACCTCGCCGGAGAAGAAGAACTACTACATCTCTGCTGCCTTCCCGTCGGCCTGCGGCAAAACCAACCTCGCCCTGCTTGATCCGGCCATCGAGGGCTGGAAGGTCGAAACCCTCGGCGACGACATCACCTGGATGCGGATCGGCAAGGAAGGCGAACTGCGCGCCACCAACCCGGAGGCCGGCCTGTTCGGCGTCGCCCCGGGCACCGGCTGGGGCACCAACCCCAACGCCATGCGCGCCATTGCCAAGGGCCACAGCATCTTCACCAATGTTGCCCTCACGGACGACGGCGGCGTGTGGTGGGAGGGCATGACCGAAGAGACCCCCGCGCACCTGACCGACTGGCAGGGCAACTCCTGGACTTCGGATTCGGACCAGCCCGCAGCCCACCCGAACTCCCGCTTCTGCACCCCGATCTCGCAGGTCGACATGCTGGCCGAGGAATACTTCAGCCCGGAGGGCGTGGAGCTTTCCGCGATCCTCTTCGGCGGCCGCCGCAAGACCACCGTTCCGCTGGTCACCCAGGCCCGCAGCTGGACCAACGGCATCTTCATGGGCTCCACACTCTCCTCCGAGACCACGGCGGCCGCGGCCGGCCAGATCGGCGTGCTGCGGCGCGACCCGATGGCCATGCTGCCGTTCATCGGCTACGACGCGGGCGACTACCTGAAGCACTGGATCAGTGTCTCCGGCAAGGCCAACCCGGAACGCCTGCCGCACATCTTCCTGGTCAACTGGTTCCGGCGCACGGCCGACGGCGACTTCGCCTGGCCCGGCTTCGGCGACAACGCACGTGTCCTCAAGTGGGCCATCGAGCGCATCGAAGGCACGGCGGACGCCGTCGAGACCCCCATCGGCTTCGTGCCGGCCGGGCATTCGCTGGACCTCACCGGCCTGGACCTGACGCACGCACACGTGGAAGATGCCGTCCGCGTGGACCGCGGGGAGTGGGATACCGAGCTCGCCTCGATCGAGGAGTGGTACGCCAAGTTCGGCGACTCCCTGCCCGATGCCCTGCGCACGGAGCTCGAGGGCCTGAAGGAACGCATGGCAGGGCACTAGCAGCCAGACGATCCGGCGACGGCGGCCCCGCACCTTCCGAAAGGTGCGGGGCCGCCGTCGTGCCTTCGCCGTCGTGCTGTCTCCAGGGGGCAGGCCGGGACTTAGGTCCCAGACCGCGGCCAAAAGAGGGTACTGGACTCAACTGCAATCATCAGCCGGGCCGTCCGCCGACTGGGGAGAATGCTGGGGTCGTTCCACGCGTGCGCTGCCGTGCCCCCAATCTGCTCGCAGCACGCGGGCGCAGGAGCTCATCATGTTTGTCACCGACGACATCCAGTCCTTGTCCACGGCGGTCAGTGGTCAGGCCGTTTTGCCGGACACCCCCGAATTCGCGGCCGAGACGTTCCCGTGGCGCTGACTCGGTGGTGGACGGCGGCCTGCTTATCAACACACGGCGCCTGCAGGATCTGCAGATCGATCCGGTCGAACGCACCGCGCGGGTGGGCGCCGGGGTGAAGTGGCGCAGCGTGAAGCGAGCGTGCCGCTCGGGCTGGTCGGCCTGCACGGTTCAAGCACCGACGTAGGCGTCGTCGGCTACGCCCCCGGCGGGGCTGCCCCTGCTGGGCCGCGCCCGTGGGTTTGCGGCGGACATGGAGTTCGTCCCTGCGCCGCTGCGGGGGCAGTTCGTCGTGCACCTGCCCTTTGCCTTCCTGGGGACCCGCGAGGACGGCGATGCGTTGCTTGCCCCGATGCGGGCGGTCTCGAGGACGTTGATGGACACGGCCGGGCCCATGCGATACCTCGACGTTGACCAGATCTGCATGGACCCGGCGGATCCGCTGCCTTTCACGGCCGGCGGGGCGCTGCTCACAGACTTCGGCGAAGAGACGGTCGAGGACCTGCTCAAGCTCACCGGCGAGGGCTCGGACTGTCCTCTGCTCCTCGTCGAGATCAGGCCGCTGGGCGGTGCCCAGGCCCGGCCGGGGGCGCTGCCGGACGCCGTGTCGGGGCGGGACGCGGCGTTCCTGCTCTTTCTTCTCGGGTTCAAGATGCCTCCGTTCGCCGAGGCCGTCGCCGGATCCATCCGCGGGGTCCTGGCCGGGATGGCTCCACACTCCACGGGACACACGCTGGTCAACTTCCACGGCGAACCGGGCGATGAAGCGGACCGGGCCAGGGCATGGCCGCCCGCCGTTTACGAGCGGATGCGGGCGGCAAAGTCCAGCTACGACCCGGATAACCTCCTGCGCTTCGGCCACGCGATCACCGGACTTCCGTCCGCGGCCTGACACTCCGTGCGGGTTGCGCTGCGCAATGCGCCCAACAACGACGGCGGCCCCGCACCTTGCGAAAGGTGCGGGGCCGCCGTCATGCTCTCATGGATCAGCTGGCCAGCCAGATGTCCGGGCCGAAGACCTCGTAGTGGATCTTCGTGGCCGGGATGCCGGCGTTGATGGCCTCGTTGCGGATGCTCTTCATGAACGGCAGAGGACCGCACAGGTACAGCGAGGCGTCGGCCGGCAGGTCCACTTCGCGCAGGGACATGAACCCCTCCTTGGTTCCCTCGACCGGCCGTTCGAGCCAGAGCTGGAGGTCGGCGCCGTCGAGGCGCTCGACGTCGTCCGTCATCTGGGAGCGCAGGGCCCAGGACTCCAGATCGCTTTCCGCATGCAGGACCAGGACCTGGCGGTCCGAGCCGGCGTCCGCGAGGGAGCGCAGGATGGAGGCGGTCGGCGTGCAGCCAATGCCGGCCGAGGCCAGGACGACGGGGCCCTCGCCCTCCTTGAGTGTGATCTCGCCGTAGGGGTTGGAGATCTCGAGGATGTCGCCCACCTGGACGGTGTCGTGCAGGACGGGGGAAACTTCGCCGCCGTCGTCCTTCTTGGTGGTGAAGCTGCGGCTTGTGCCGGCGTGGCCGGAGAGCGAGTACTGGCGGACCTGGCGCAGCCCGTCCGGGAGGACGACCTTGACGCTGACGTACTGGCCGGGCAGGGCGGGGGTGATGGGGGTGTCGTCGGCCGGTTCCAGGGTGAAGGTGAGGGAACCGGTGCCCGCGGGGGTCTTGGCGGCGACCTTCCAGGGGCTCCACATCGTGCTGTTGGCCTGCGCCGCGTAGAGGCCCTTTTCGAGCTTGATCAGCGCGTCCGCCATCAGCCAGTAGACCTCGGTCCAGGCTTCGGCGATTTCCGGGGTGATGACCTCGGCGAGGTTTTCGGCGATGGCGGCAAAGAGGTGTTCGTAGACCACCTGGTACTGCGGTTCGGTGATGCCCAGGGAGGTGTGGCGGTGGGCGATACGGGCGAGCACGGTCTCCGGCAGGGTGCCGGGGTTGTTCACCAGGTGGGTGGCGAAAGCGGCGATGCTTCCGGCCAGGGCCTGTTGCTGGTTGCCGTTGCGCTGGTTCGAGCGGCTGAAGAGCCCGTCCATCAGTTCCGGGTGCGCTGCGAAGAGGCGGGCGTAGAAGTTGGGGGTGATGTCGCCGATCCGGGAACCGACCAGCGGGAGGGTCGCCTCGATGACGGGGAAGGACTTGTCCGAGAGCATGTTGACTCCTGAGTTAGGGGCCCGGGGTCTTCAACCGAACCGTCGATAATACATGTATTTAGAATGCAAGTATTTATACCTCCTTTTTACATGGCGTAGAAAGCATCCCCAAATCGAGGGGATTCCCGGGCGTGGCGGGTTGGGCTCGTGGGTTTCGGTTAGGCAGCGGTTCCGGCTCAGAGGCCGGGGCGCAGGCCGATCGCCTGGAAGACCGGCGTCATTTGCCGGGAGGTCGGGAGGGACGCGATGACGATGTCATCCAGTTCGCGGTAGAACGCCTCGCGGGCCCGGGAAAGGGCGCCGCGGAGGTGGCATTCGTTGATGAGCGGGCAGGCCCCGCCGGCGCCGACGCAGTCGGCCGGGTCCATGCGGGTGTCCAGCCGGCGCAGCAGCTGGCCGACGGTGGCGGTCCGGCCGGCGCTGCTGAGCCGGGAGCCGCCGTGCCGGCCACGTTCGACGTCGATCATTCCCAGCTCGCGCAGCCTGGCCATCGCCTTGCTGACGTGGTTGTACGGCGTCGCAACGGCGTCGGCGATGCTCTGGGTGGTGAGGAGTGCGCCGTCGGGAGCGGCTGCGAGCACCATCATGGCGCGCAGGCTCACGTCCGCGAAGGCGTTGATCTTCATAACACCAGTTTACGGGCGGTCTAGTCCACCCAGACGCCGGGCTTGTTGGTATCCGCCGAGAGCTCGCCGAACTCCAGCTCCTGGGTCGCGGGGTTCGCGGCGTAGGGCAGGACCGCGGCGAAGAGGGAACCGTCCCGGTGTTCCGCGGCCACGTGGATCGCGTCCGAGGCTTCCTCCAGCAGGGTGATGTCACACACGACGGCGGCGGCGCGGAACTCGTCCCGGTGCTGGCGCAGCAGTTCGGTGAGGTCGCTGATCATCGAGTCCGCGTCGAAATCCGCGTCCGTTCCCTCGGCCGCGTCTGCGGGGGTGACGGCAACCAGCCGGACCTCGCCGTCGTTCTCGACCACCAGGGCGAACGGCAGGAACCCGCCGTTGCGCTCGAGTTGCTCCTGCGCGGCGCCGACTCCGGTTCCGAGCAGGTTCTCCAGATCGGTGGCGCTGGCGTCCGGCACGCTGCCGCGCCAGGATCCGGCGGTCTCAGTTGCGGTCCCGGGAGAGTCCGCGGCAGCGGACCCGCTGGCGGACCCGGTGCCGGTCTCCGTGGCGGGGTCCGCCGGCCGTTCCGACACGCTTCTAGCCCCGGACCAGTGCCAGGACGCGGTCGCGGACCCGCTCCATGGTGGCCCGGTCCGTGGCCTCGACGTTCAGGCGGAGGAACGGCTCGGTGTTGGAGGGCCGCAGGTTGAACCAGTAGCTGCCGTCCCTGGCGATGAAGGTGCTGCCGTCCAGGTAGTCCAGATCGACGTCCTCGGTATGGAAGTCGTGCCGGACCCGTTCCACGGCGCCGGCCTTGTCTTCGATTTCCGAGTTGATCTCGCCCGAGGACATGTACGGCTCGTATTCGCGGCCGAGCTCGGACAGCGGGCCGTCCTGTTCGCCGAGGGCGGCCAGGACATGCATGGCAGCGAGCATGCCGGTGTCTGCGTTCCAGAAGTCGCGGAAGTAGAAGTGGGCGGAGTGTTCGCCGCCGAAGACGGCACCCTCTGAGGCCATCACAGCCTTGATGAAGGAGTGGCCCACCCGGGTGCGCACTGCCCGGCCGCCGAGGCGTTCCACCAGCTCGGGGACGGCGCGGGAGGTCAGCAGGTTGTGGATGACGGTGGGGTTGGCCTCGCCGAGCCCCTGCGCGCGGCCGATCTCGCGGCGGGCCACCATGCCGGTGATCGCGGACGGCGAGACGGGTTCGCCCTTTTCGTCAATGACGAAGCAGCGGTCGGCGTCGCCGTCGAACGCCAGTCCAATGTCCGCCCCGTGCTCGACGACGGCGGCCTGCAGGTCGCGCAGGTTCTCCGGTTCCAGCGGGTTGGCGGGGTGGTTCGGGAAGGAGCCGTCGAGCTCGAAGTAGAGCGGGATGATCTCAAGGGGGAGCTTGGGCAGCAGGGCGTCGCCGAGCGCGGCGGGGGTGGTGAGCCCGGCCATGCCGTTGCCGGCGTCTACGACGACCTTCAACGGACGGATGCCGCGGAGGTCCACGAGGCTGCGGAGGTACTCGGAGTAGCCCTTCAGGACGTCGTGCACGCCGATCAGGCCGCGGGCGGGGGCGGCGGGGATGGACCCGGAGTTGAGGTATTCCTCGGCGCGGGCCTGGATTTCCTTGAGCCCGGATTCGGAGGAGATCGGCTCGGCGCCGGCCTTGGCCATCTTGATGCCGTTGTACGCGGCAGGGTTGTGGCTGGCGGTGAAGGTGGCACCGGCTGCGTTGAGCGAGCCGCACGCGTAGTAGAGCTCATCGGTGGAGATGAGGTCGAGCAGCTGGACGTCAGCGCCGCGCCGGGCGGCACCGTTGGCAAAGGCCTTGATGAACTCGGGGGAGGACGGGCGCATGTCGCCACCGACCAGCACCGTTTTACCCTCCAGCTGCAGGACGTCGACGAATGCCGCGCCCACCGCTTCGACGATCTCGGCGGTGATTGATTCGCCGACAATGCCGCGCACGTCGTAGGCCTTGAAGGAGGCCGAGAGGTCAAAAGTCTTTGTCTGGTCCATAGTCACGCGTCTTATCATACGTGGACGGCCGAATCTTACGTGGACGGCCGGGCCGGGCCGTGACGGGGCGGTCGTGTGGCCTTCCCGGCGCCGGACCGCAGGCGGATCTTCTGTGATTGTCCACATAGCGGGGCCCCCGGGCTTCGCGGCTGTCGGAGGGGGCTGGGATACTGAAGCAATGGCCAATAACCAGAACGCTGCAGTCCTTTCCGCTTCCCCTGCCACAACCGGCGGCGCCGTTTCCGCCGCTTCCGCCGGGGCTGCCGGGACCCGCGAGCAGGCCCAGGAAGTGCTGCGCGAGCTGGTCGGGCACCCGGGCGCGGAGTTCCATGACGGCCAGTTCGAGGCCATCGAGGCCCTCGTCGACGGCGGGCGGCGGGCCCTCGTCGTGCAGCGCACCGGCTGGGGAAAGTCGGCGGTGTACTTTGTCTCGTCCCTGCTGCTCCGGCGCCGCGGCGCCGGGCCCACCCTGATCGTCTCCCCGCTGCTGGCCCTCATGCGTGACCAGGTGGCCGCCGCGGCACGGGCCGGGGTCCGGGCCGTGGCCATCAACTCCGCCAACCAGCTGGAATGGGATACCGTCCGGGAACAGCTCGCGGCGGATGAGGTCGATGTCCTGCTGGTCTCGCCCGAGCGGCTCACCAGTCCCTCCTTCCGGGAGAACCAGCTCCCCGAGCTGATCCGCCGCACCGGGCTGCTGGTCATCGATGAGGCCCACTGCATCTCGGACTGGGGCCACGATTTCCGCCCCGACTACCGGCGCATCGCGGACCTGATCACCCAGCTGCCGGAGTCGGTTCCGGTGCTGGCCACCACCGCCACGGCCAACTCCCGGGTGGTCCACGACATCGAGGAGCAGCTGGGCGCCGGCGTGCTGACGATCCGCGGCGCGCTGGGCCGGGAATCGCTGCGGCTCGGCGTGCTGAGACTGCCGGACTCCCGCGACCGGCTCGGCTGGCTGCTCACGCACCTGAAAGACCTGCCCGGCAGTGGAATCATTTACACCCTGACGGTCTCCGCCGCCGAGGACACCGCGCGGCTCCTGGCCGAAGCCGGCCACGAGGTGCTCGCCTACACCGGACGTACCGACCCCGCCGACCGGGAACGCGCCGAGCAGCTTCTGAAGGACAACAAGGTCAAGGCCCTCGTGGCCACGTCCGCCCTCGGCATGGGCTTCGACAAGCCGGATCTCGGGTTCGTCGTGCACCTCGGGGCGCCGTCCTCGCCCGTCGCCTACTACCAGCAGGTCGGCCGCGCCGGCCGTGGGGCCGCCAACGCCGACGTGCTGCTGCTGCCCGGGTCCGAGGACCGGGACATCTGGCAGTACTTTGCCACCGCGTCCATGCCGTCGGAGGCGAAGGCCGGTGCGGTGCTGACCGCCCTCGCCGAAGCGGGGACCGCCGTGTCCACGGTCGCGCTGGAGGCCCGCGTGGATCTGCGCCGGACGCCGCTGGAGCTGCTGTTGAAGGTCCTGGCGGTCGACGGCGCCGTGGAACGGGTCGGCGGCGGCTGGCGTTCCACCGGCCAGCCGTGGACCTACGACGCCGAGCGGTACAGCCGGATCGCGGAGGCCCGGGTGGATGAGCAGGACTCCATGGTCATCTACCAGGACACCGCCGGCTGCCGGATGGAATACATCACCTCGGTCCTCGACGACGAGACCGCCCGCGCCTGCGGCCGCTGCGACAACTGCGCCGGACAGTGGTTCCCGGCGGACATTGCCGCCGCGGCCACCGAAGCCGCGGGGCAGACGCTGAGCCGCGCCGGTGTTCCGCTGGAACCCCGGCTGCAGTGGCCCAGCGGCATGGACCGGCTGGGCGTGCCCGTCAAGGGCAAGATCAAGCCCGAGGAAAGCGTCGCCGCCGGCCGTGCGCTGGCCCGGCTCACGGACCTGGGCTGGGGCGGCGCCCTGCGCGAGGCCTTCGCCGCCGGAACCCCCGACCGTACCGTGGACCCCGGCATGCTGCAGGCATGCGTCCAGGTGCTGCGCGAGTGGGGCTCCGGTGACAACCGCACCCCCGGCTGGAGCGGCGCGGGCCGGCCCGCCGCCATCATCAGCATCCCGTCCCGCGGCAAACCTGCCCTGGTGGACTCGCTGGCCCGGGGCATCTCGGAAATTGGCCGGATCCCTTACCTGGGGCAGCTGCAGCTTGAGCACGGCGGACCGACCGGCGGGCGCGGTGGCAACAGCGCCTACCGGCTTGCCGGGGTCTGGGACCGCCTCGTGGTGGGGCCGGAACTGGAAGCGGCCCTGGCGGGCATCCAGGGCCAGAGCGTGATGCTGATCGACGATCTGGTCGACAGCCGCTGGACCGTGACCGTCGCCGGCCGGACCCTCAGGCTCGCCGGCGCCGGCGCGGTGCTGCCGCTGGTGCTGGGCCAGGCCGGCTGACCGCGGCCAGGTTCAGCCCTGCGGGGCGCGGCTGGAGTCCAGCGGGCCGGACTCCAGCGACCCGGACTCCAGCACTGCCATGGCCGCGTTGTGCCCGCCGATGGCGCTGACGGCACCGCCGCGGCGGGCCCCGGAGCCGCAGAGCAGGAGCTGCGGGTCATCTGTGGCGACGCCCCAGCGCTGCGCCGGAGTGTCCAGCGGTGCGTTGTCCTCGACGAAGGGCCAGTCGAGGCCCCCGTGGAAGATATTGCCCCGCGGCATGCCGACTGCGCGTTCAATGTCCAGGGTGGTTTTGGTTTCGATGCAGGGCTGCCCGTCCGGACCGGCCAGTAGCAGCTCCTCGATGGGTTCGGCAAGGACCGAGTTCAGGGACTTCAGGACCGCGGCCTGCAGTTCCGCCCGGCGCTGGTCGTTGTTCTCGGCTGTGATCAGCCGGTCCGGGACGTGCAGGCCGAACACGGTAAGGGTCTGTGCCCCGGAGGCCTGCAGCTCGGGGGACAGGATGCTGGGGTCCGTAAGGGAATGGCAGTAGATCTCGCAGGGCAGCGGGTCCGGGATGGTTCCGGCCGCGGCGGCGAGGTAGGCGGCGTCGAGCTGCGACCAGGTCTCGTTGATGTGGAAGGTCCCGCCGAAGGCCGCTTCCGGGCTGATCCGCGGGTCCAGCAGCCGGGGGAGCCGTTTCAACAGCAGGTTCACCTTGACCTGGGCGCCTTCCCGGAGATGGTTCGGGTTCTGTGTGGTGTTCGGGGCGGTGCCGGCGGAAGCCCCGGAGCTCCTGAGCCGGTCCAGCACCACCGGGGCCACGTTGGCGAGGACCCAGGCCGCGGTGGCCGTGTACTCTGCTGCACCATGCCGGTAGCTGACCACACCTCCCGGGCGGACGGCGGTGACCTCCGCTGACGTCAGGATGGCCGCCCCGGCCTCACGCGCTGAGCGTTCCAGTTCCCCGGAGACCGCGCCCATCCCGCCCACGGGAACGTCCCAGTCGCCCGTCCCGCCGCCGACCAGATGGTACAGGAAACAGATGTTCTGCTGCAGATCCTCGTCGCCTGCCCGGGCAAAGGTGCCGATCAGGGCGTCGGTCAGCACCACGCCGCGGACCAGGTCGTGCTGGAGCGACCGGGTGATGCTGTCCCCGAGGGGCCGTTCGATCATGTCATCCCACGCCTCCGCGGCTCCGGCCCCGGCCGCGAGAGCCTTGGCCTGGGAGCGGGTCGGCAGTGGTGACGTCATGGTCGGCCAGAGGGCCTCGGTGAGCCGGCGGCAGCCGGCGTAGAACTCGGTGAAGGCGTGGAACTCGCTGGCGGGAGCGCCGACGGCGCCAAAGGAGGCCGCGGTGGCTGCGGCGTCCCCGTTGTCGATCAGCAGGGCACGCCCGCCGTCGTGCGGGGCGGGGGTGTAGGACGAATACCGGCGCCGTGCCAGCCGGATGCGCAGGCCAAGGTCGTCGATGACCTGCTGCGGGAGCAGGCTCACGAGGTAGGAATACCGCGAGAGGCGCGCGTCGACGCCGTCGAACGCGTGGGCTGACACGGCGGCACCGCCGGGGTGTTCCAGCTTCTCCAGCAGCAGGACCTTCCGGCCGGCTTTGGACAGATATGCTGCCGCGGCCAGGCCGTTGTGGCCGCCGCCTACGATGATCGCGTCAAACGCGTTGGTGCTCGACATGGGCTCATCCTGCCATCCGGGCGGGGGAAATGCGTACGGTGTCCGGTACCCGGACGTGGCCGGGTACGCAAAAGGCCCCGGTCCAGGGACCGGGGCCAAACGCGGAGACGGGGGGATTTGAACCCCCGGTGGAGTTGTGCCCCACACTTCATTAGCAGTGAAGCCCATTCGGCCGCTCTGGCACGTCTCCAATTGCTAGTAACTAGCCAACCAAGGATACGCAGAAGCGGCCATGCAGTGCAAAACGAGCAACGCGGGGTCACTTCCGGCCCATGGTTGCCCTGCAAATGGGCGCTACGTGACCCCGCGTTGCTCGTCCGGGGGAGGGGACGGCTCAGGCGCCCCGGCCGGCCAGGGCCCGCCAGAGGAAGTGCTGGCTGCGGCTCTGCAGCGCCGCGGCCTGCCGGTTGTCCGAGGCGCCGGCATGGCCGCCTTCCAGTGACTCGTGGAACCAGACGTTGGCGATGCCCATCGCCTGCATGCGGGCCGCCATCTTGCGCGCCTGGACCGGGCCCACGCGGTCGTCCGAGGTGGCCGTCCAGATGAACGTCTCCGGGTAGTCCACCCCGTCCCTGAGCAAGTGGTACGGGGAGAACGTCTTGATGAAGTCCCACTGTTCGGGAACGTCCGGATCGCCGTATTCGGCAATCCAGGAGTACCCGGCGGACAGCCTGGAGTAGCGGCGCATGTCCAGCAGCGGCACCCCGCAGGAGACGGCACCGAAGAGCTCCGGATACCCCGTGAGCATGTTCCCCACCAGCAGGCCGCCGTTGGATCCGCCAACACAGCCGAGCCGCTCGCGGGAGGTCACGCCGCGGGAGATCAGGTCTGCCGCCACGGCGGCGAAATCCTCGTACGCCCGGTGCCGCTTCTCCTGCAGCGCCGCACGGTGCCACGCGGGGCCGTATTCGCCGCCGCCGCGGATGTTGGCCACCACGTACACGCCGCCGCGGGTGTGCGGGGCATCCCCCTCGTGCCCGGCGGATTCTGTCGTGCGGCGTTCCAGCCAGGCGCGGCCGACCGCGCCGCTGTAGGCAGGGGTCCGGGAGATCTCGAAGCCGCCGTAGCCGGACAGCTGTGTGGGGTTCTGGCCGTCCAGCACGAGGTCCTTGGACGCCACCTGGAAATACGGCACGCGGGTGCCGTCCTTGGACACGGCAAAGTGCTGCTGGACCTCGTAGGCGTCTTCGTTGAAGAACGACGGCGAGGACCGGACTACCTCGTGCGTGCTGTCCACACCGCCCCGGGCGGTGCGCGTGAGGGTGCCGCGGGTGAGGGTGCTCGGCGTGGTGAATCCGGTGGCCACGAGCCAGAAGTCGTTCCCCGCGCCGGGGGCCTCCTCTGCGGCTACCGGCGCGGCGCCGTCGGTGCCGTCATCGTCCGAGTCGTCGGCATTGTCCTCGTCGTCGACGGCGTAGGCGTTGACGTCGTGCAGCGGAGGGCAGGCATCCAGCAGGGTGGAGGCCCACGCGGTGTCCGTCCCGGGCTGCCGCGGATCGAGGACCCGGATCTCCGAAGAGACATCGCGGAGCAGGTTCAGCAGCAGGAAGTCCCGTGTCCAGCTCCAGGACTGCAGGGAGGTGTGCTCATCCGGGGCGAACAGCACGGACAGCTCCCGGCCCCCGGCCAGGAAATCTTCAAAGCCGGCGGCGAGCAGGGATCCTGCCGGGTAGGTCCTCGCGCCGACGGTCCAGTCCTTTTGCGGCCGGAACAGCAGCCAGTCGCGGTGCGAACTGAGGTTGACGTCCACGGGCACGTCGAGCTGCACCCACTGGCCGTCGCGCAGCACCGAGGTGGTCTTCTCGAAGAAGCTGATCAAGTCCACGGCAAAGGTCCGCTCGAACCCCGGGGTGGAGTCGTGCGCCACGAGGGCCATCATGTGGTCCTCGGGGATTTCGAACAGCCGTTCCGCCGAGGCCAGGGATCCGCCGCGGCATAACTTGACGCCGGTCCGGGCGTAGGAGGACGTGGTGGCGGGCAGTCCCTCGGCAGTGGAGGAGACCAGCAGGGTGTCGGCGTCGAGCCAGGAGGCGTTGCCCTTCGCTGTCGGCAGGTCGAAGCCGCCGGCAGCCGGGTCCACGAAGCTGCGGGACCCGACGTCGAATTCGCGGTAGCGGTTCGCGTCGCCGCCGTCGGGCGAGAGCGCCAGCAGCGCCCGCCGGTGCGGTTCGCCGGCGGCGGGGCGCAGGAAATTGGCGCCGTGGAAGACCCACTCCTGCCCTTCCGCCGCGGCCAGTGCGTCCACATCCAGCAGGATGTCCCACTCCGGTGCTCCGCCGCGGTAGCTGTCCCAGCTGGTCCGTCGCCACAGGCCCTTCGGGTTGTCCCGGTCCTTCCAGAAGTTGTAGTACCAGTCGCCGTGCTTGCCCACCATCGCGATCCGGTCGGTGGAGTCCAGCACCTCGAGGATGCTGGACTCCAGGGCGGTGTACTCCGCGTCTTCCAGCAGCTCCTCGGTGCGGGCGTTCTGCTCCCGGACCCAGGCCAGCTGTTCCTCGCCGTAGATCTCCTCGAGCCAGATGTTCTCGTCTACGGGTTCGGGCGCGGTGCCCGCGGCGGTGTCTGCCGGGGCGCCCGCGGCGGGGCGGTCGGACGCGGGCGGGGGAGCAGCTTCAGCGGTGGTCATTTTTCCATCCAAGCAACATCGGCGCGCCGGTGGCAAGTCGAGCCCAAGCCCCGCGGAACCCGTCCCGGGGACGTCAGCCAGGTCCGGGCTGCGTGCTGGTAGCGGATACGCTGGATGCCGTGGGCATATCGCAGAGCATCCGGACGGCAGTGATTGGCGCCGGTCCCCGGGGCATGAGTGCGCTGGAGCGGCTGCTGGCCAACTGGGCGCCGGCCGGACCGGGCGCCACCTTGCACATCGACGTCATCGACCCCTATCCCGCGGGGCCGGGACACATCTGGCAGCCCGGCCAGTCCCGGCTCTTCCTGATGAATACCCAGTCGTTCTATCCCACCGTCATCCCCGAGGACCCCGATCTCGCGCGGCCGCTCGCCGGCCACACCTTCGACCGCTGGCGTGAACTGCAGCAGCAACAGCCGCACCCCTCCCTCACCGCCGACGAACGCGCCGAACTCTCGGGGCTGGGTGCGGCGGACTTCCCCAGCCGGGCCCTGTACGGGCGCTACCTGCGCTTCACCCTGGAAGAGCTGCGGGCCCGCATCCCGGCCGGCGCAGCGGTGGACTTCCATGCCACAACGGCGACGTCCGTCCGCCATGCTGCCGCGCCCCGAGCCGGGGAGGGCGACGACGGCCGCGTGGGGTTCGACGTCGGGCTGGCCGACGGCGGGGTCCTCACCGTCGACTCCGTGGTCCTGGCCCTCGGCCACCTGGAATCGCGGCTCAACCCCGAACAACGCGACCTCCAGGCGGCGGCCGAGGAACTCGGGCTGCTGTACCTGCCGCCGGCGGCTCCGGCCGACGTCGACTGGTCGCGGGTGCCGGCGGTCAAACCGGTGCTGGTGCGCGGCATGGGCCTGAACTTCTTCGATGCGATGGGCCAGCTGACCGAAGGCCGCGGCGGACAGTTCCTGCCCGGCGAAAACGGCAGGCTGAGCTACCTTCCCTCGGGCCGCGAACCGCTCATCATCGCGGCCTCCCGGCGCGGCACCCCCTACCGGGCCAAGGCGACCCTCGCGGGCTACTATCCTGACGCCGTGACGCTGAGGTACTGCACCGAAAGCGCCGTGGCGAAATTCGCGGAGGCGGGAATCCGGCCTGCCTTCGACCATGACCTCTGGCCCCTCCTGCACCGTGACGCACTCTGGGCCTACTACTCGACGCTGGCGCGCTCGCAGCCCGGCGCCATCCGGACGGAACCGGAGGAGTTCCTGAAGGCGCTGGAGGAGGCCCTGCGTCCGCACGCGCACTCCGCCGCGAAATGGGACGACCTGGTGGACTCCGTCCTGGACATCCACGTCCGTCCCGCCCACCGGCTGAACCTGCTGGGACTTGCGGCACCGCTGGCAGGGAGGTCGTTCACCTCCCGCGCGGAACTCGACAACGCCGTCGTCGACTACCTGCTCGACGACGCCCGGCGTTCCGCGCTGGGCGAGGATGATCCGGTGAAGATGACGATCGGTGCCCTGCACCACGGGCGGGCAGTGCTGAAGACCGCCGTCGCGGACGGCGGCATCACCGATGAATCGTGGGTCGCGGGCCTCCGCGGCTGGTTCGAATCCTTCGTGGAAGGTCTGGCCAGC
Organism: Pseudarthrobacter leeuwenhoeki; assembly: GCF_055412885.1. NCBI lineage: Bacteria > Bacillati > Actinomycetota > Actinomycetes > Micrococcales > Micrococcaceae > Pseudarthrobacter > Pseudarthrobacter leeuwenhoeki. The sequence goes on from NZ_JBVAYY010000009.1 coordinate 197,280, forward strand.
GGTCCGCCGGCGCTGCGGGCCGAACAGCTCGCTGCCCTGGTCGGCGCCGGCGTCGTCCGGTTCGTCGGCCCGGACCCGAAGTTCGGCGTGGACCGCAAAGCGGGGACCTTCACGGCGGTCTCGCCCTGGGTGGGGAACAGTGTGGGAGACGGTCCCGGGGAAGTGGTGCAGGCCGTGGCCATGATCGAGGCGCTGGCGCCGGCCAACAAGGTCACGGTCAACGAGTCACCCCTGCTGGAGCAGATGTTCGCCGAAGGCCTGGTCCGCCCGCGGCTCATGATGACGGTGGAAGGGATGCCGGTGCCGACATCCGGGCTGGACGTGGCGCCACATCCCTACCGGCCGCTGGGCGCGAACGGATCGGTGACCGAGGGCCTGTATGTCCTGGGGCTGCAGCTGTCCGCCGTGCAGTGGGGAACCGCCATCGCGGCAGAGGCCCGGCAGAAGTGCGGACCCGTGTACCGCAGCGGCCAGCGCACCCTGCGGGACGCCGACGAGATTGCCCGGGCCATCCTCGGCCGTTAGACCCCCGAAAAATGGGCATGCCCTCCGGACCTGTGTCCGAAAAATGGGCATGCCCTCCGTCCGGGCTGAGCAGTGGACATATGGGCTATATGTCCACTGCTGCAGCCCGGGGGAGGGCATGCTCACTGGGTCAGGGCCGGGAAACTAGCCCCTCAGGCACTTCTGGTACTGGAGCCAGGTAACCGTGTACTTGATCCAGCCCTTGAAGTCGTACCATTTCGTCGGCGGAACCGGCGCGGTGCACTTTGGCGGGGCCGGAACGCTGGCTGCGACCAGGACACCGGTCTTCACCACGGTTCCGGACTCGGCGGCGGTGAGCACCAGGGTGCCCATGCCGGCCGCGGCGCCGGCGGGAACCTTCACCTCCACCGTGGCGGCACCGGCGGAAACCGGTACCGTGCCCAGGGCGGTGACGGTGCCCTTGGCATCGGTGAACTCGGCGCGCAGCGAGGTGTTCACCGGGCTGCCCAGCGAGGTGAGGTCCAGCTTGGAGACGGCCAGGGTGATGGTCTCCCCGCCCTTGACCTGGGCGGCGGTGGTGTTCACCACGGCGACAGAGCGGCGGGCGAAGTCCGGGGAGACCGGGCTGTGTGCCTGCAGGTACTTGATCCACGCGTCGCGGTCCACGAGTCCGGAGTCCTTGGTGTTGGTGCCGGAGGTGAAGATGCGGAAGTTGTCGCCGCCCGTTGCCAGGAAGTTGAACGTTCCGATCCGGTAGGACTGCGCCGGGTCGATCAGTGCGCCGTTGACCCGGATCGAGGTGATCCGGTCACCGGCGGCGCGGGCGGCGTCGTAGGTGTAATTGACGTTCTTGGACAGACCGAGCTGCTGGTAGGCGCGGCTGGGAACCGTGCCGTCCGGGTTGGTCTGCCACTGCTGTTCCAGGAGCGTCTTGAACTGCGCGCCGGTCAGCGAGGTGGTCCACAGGTTGTTCACGAACGGCAGGACCGCGTTGGCCTCGGCGTAGGTGATGGTCCCGTCCGGCGCGTAGTACAGCTCGTTGCGCAGGCCGCCCGGGTTGACGACGCCGATCTCGGCGCCGCCCAGCTCGGGCGTCTTGAGTGAATCCACCAGGGAATCCGCGACCAGGTTGCCCAGGGTGGACTCGCTGCTGCGGTCATCGCGTGCTGCCGCGGTGGCGCCGGTGGCAGGTGTGAACGCGGTGGTGATATCCGCGCTCACCTTGCCGACCGGCTGGTTGCCGACCACCGCTGCGTCGGCCAGGGCCTTGTCAACGATGGTCTTGACGGCGGCGACCCGCGGGTAAGCGGCCACGAGGTCGGCTGCCGGCTGGTCAGCCGAGGTGGTGCGCTTGACGTTGCCGGCCGTGTAGCCGGTGACCGACTTGGTTTTCGTGTCGATGGTCAGCCGGATCTGGCCGATGAACTCGCCGTAGTTGCCGGTCTGGACGATCGGGCGCGTCTTGCCCTCGACGCCGGGGACCGGGGCATCCCACGCGTACTGCTTGTGGGTGTGGCCGTTGAAGATCGCGGCAACATCCGGGGTGACCCCGGTGACCATCTTGGCGAAGGGGCCGCCGGCGGCGACTTCCTGCTCCAGGGTGGAGCCTTCGGGCGCGCCGGAACCGGCGCCGTCGTGGTTCTCCACGATGATTACGTCGGCCAGGTTGTCCGCCTTGATCTTGGCGGCGGCGCGGTTGATGGCGTCGACGGCGTCGCCGAACTCGAGGTCGGCGATCCCGGCAGGGGTGACCAGCGACGGCGTTTCCTGCGTGACCGTGCCGATCACGGCGACCCTGATGCCGTTCATGTCGAGCACGGTGTATTCCGGCAGGACCGGCTCGGTGGTGCCCTTCTTGTACACGTTGGCACCCAGGTAGGGGAACTTGGCATTGGTCCCGCCGGCGATGACGCGGTCGCGCAGGTCGGCCCAGCCGCCGTCGAACTCGTGGTTGCCCACGGCCGAGGCCCGCAGTTCGAGGGCGTTCAGCACGTCGATGGTGGGCTGGTCCTTGGCAACCGCCGAGGCGAACAGCGAGGCGCCGATGTTGTCGCCGGCGGAGAGGAAGGCCGTGGCGCCGGGCGCAGCCGCGGCCCGCAGCTTCTCGATGGTGCCCGCAAAGAACACGGTGTTCGAGTCGATGCGGCCGTGGAAATCGTTGATGCCCAGGAAGTTCAGCTCAACGCTGGCAGGAGTGGAAGGCAGGTTGAGTCCGACCACCACCGGGTCGTGGTCGCTGGCCCGGAACTGGTCCGGAGCGTAGTAGTCGGTCACGTTGTTGTTGTAGCGGCTGTACTCCAGGGCCACGGACTCCACGGAGTTGATGTTCCAGATGTCGGCGCCGGTGACGATGGAGTTGGCGCCCGGTGAGGCGAGGATGTGGTCCAGGGAGCCCACCAGGCCACCGAAGAGGTAGGAGTGCTTGGCTGAACCGTCGGCGTTCCGGGCCTTGTCGTCCTGGTTGACGTATCCCGCGGCCGTGAAGACGTTGATCGGATCTTCCTTGGCGTAGGCATTGAAGTCGCCGATCAGGAAGACCTTGTCGGTGCCCTTGGCGGTCTGCAGTTCGTTGGAAAACTCGAGGAGGGACCGGGCCTGCGCGGTGCGGGCGAGGTTCGAGGCGCCCTGGCCCTTGTCGGTGTCCTCCGGGGTGGCGGCTGAGCCCTTGGACTTGAAGTGGTTGGCGATCGCGATGAACTTCTTGTCATCGGCGGCGCCGACCGGCTTGAAGACCTGCGCCAGCGGCTTGCGGGCATTCGCGAAAGCGACGGTGTCGTTGTGGATGATGGACTCGCCCACCGGCTCCGCTGCGGACTTCTTGAAGATGAAGGCGGTGCGGATCATGTCCTCGTCGGCCAGCGGGGGTGCGTTGGCGGGAGTGCGGACGTAGTCCCAGATGCCCGGCGTGGCGATGTTCAGGGAATCGACCAGCTTGGCCAGGGCGTCGTCACGGTTCTTGCCGAACTGCGCTGAGTTCTCGATTTCCATGAGGGACACGACGTCGGCGCCGGACTTGGTGATGGCGGCGACGATCTTGTCCTGCTGGCGCTGGAGGTTTTCGGCGTTGGCCGCGCCGCGGGCGTCGCAGCCGCCGCGGACGGTGATCGGGTTGCCGGCGCGGTCGGTGTAGTAGGTGCATCCGGTGAGCTGGTCGCCCGTGGTGGGGAAGTAGTTGAGCACGTTGAACGAGGCGATCTTGAGATTGCCTCCCACGGCCGCCGGAGCCTCCGTGCGGGTGGTCGCGCCGAAGCTGACGGGCTGGACTGCCTCCGCGTTGGCGGGGGTCAGGTGGGTCAGCGGCTGGAACTTCCAGGAGCCGTTGGCGTAGTTGAGCACCACGTTGGTCTTGAAGGTCACCGGTGCGCCCACGCGGACGGGGTCAGCCGTGGTCAGGTAGGGCAGTTCCAGGGCCTTGGTGCCGGCGTCCTTGAGGAAGTTGGTGGTGGCGCCGTCGTCGAGCCTGATGCCGCGGGCGGCGTTGGCGGCGACGGTGGCGGAGTGTTCGGCAGAGCCGTACGGCGCGACGGCGGTGGGCTGCTCCAGCGGTGTGGTGCCTCCGGCCAGGCCGATTTCGCCGTACTGGTTCAGCGAGTAGTTGTCAGTGACCGTAACGGGTCCCTGCGGGGTCAGCAGCATGCCTTCGAGCGCTTCGCGGAAGGCCTCGCCGGCCGGGAGGGCAAAGCCGGTGGCCTTGACCTCGGGGGCTGCCTCGGTGAGCTTTTTCAGGCCCGCCGCGGCGGCAACGCCCACCTGGGTCATGCCGAAGTATTCGCTGACGGTGCCCGTCACCTCGACGTGGTCGCCGATCTGCACGGAACCGGCCGTGGCGGCCGAGAAGACGAAGACGGCATCCGACGCCGTGTGGTTGGCCGGGGTCAAATCTCCGCCGGTGCCGGGGGTCTGGATGTAGTAGCCGGCGAACCCGCCGGTGGGGAAGGTCGCGGTGACCTTGCCGCGGGTGGTGACCGAGGTCCCGGCGAACGGGCTTGCGACGCCGTCGCCCTGGATTTCCGCGATGGTCCTGGCGGCCGGGGGAGTGGCGGGGCCGGGATCGACCGGAGGATCGACCGGGGCGGCTGCACCGTTGGGGGCCTTGGGGGTGATGGTGCCGTTCAGCGTGAAGTCCGCGGAGTTGTTGTTGCTGTCAGCGCCGTTGCTGCGGTTGATGCTCTTGACATCGGTGTTGCTGGCCGGGGCCGGAGCCACCCGGGTTTCGAAGGTGTTCGAGGTCCCGTAGCCGAGCAGATCAGCGACGTTGGCGGACTCGATGACCGAGCCCGGGGCCAGCGGGTTAACGGCCGTCGTCTGCTTCGCCAGCAGGATGGTGCCGGTGGTGCCGCTGGGTGCGAATTTGCTGCCTGCGTCCAGATCAAACGCGGGCACTTCCGGCGCCGTCGACGTCGTGGGATTGTTCCCGGTTGCCTTGATCAGGTAGAAGCTCTTGGCGGCAATACTGCCGGTCAGCGGGACGACGTTTCCGGGAGCGCCGGTACCCGACGCGGAGCGGTACTGGAGGGACCAGCCGTCCAGCGAGACCGGGGCGTCGGAGGTGTTCTGAAGCTCGACGAACTTGTTCTTGAAGGCTGCCCCGGCGCTGCCGCCGCTGAGGTACGCCTCGTTGATGATGACTGGCGAGTTGCCAGCGGCTGCCGGGGAGGGCTCCACGGCGAACGCCGGCACAGCGGCCAGCGGGGCTGCGATGAGCCCCGCCGACAGCGCTGTGCCCAGCGCGGTCTTCCAAGGTATGTGTTTCATCCGCTCTAACTCTCATTAGGTGCCCGGGTGAGGGCTGGGTGGAAGGTGCCCGCGTGATGCCGCGGACCGCCGGTGCTGCTCCTGGTCAAGCAGTTCCCGGCACATCAAAACAGCGGTGAATGAACAGAGGGTGTCCTTCATGTGCATTCGGCGAGACGTCCCCCAGCGGAACGCGTCACAGCCGTCACGGACCACCAACGGTGCGCCCCAGCGACGGAGTTGGTGCTTCATCTGACCTGCGTCAGTTGAAGCTGCCCGGTGCGGAGGCGGCGGGCATGACAAGAATACCGGCCAGTGGCCGCCGTTGAAGCGGCCGGCCGGTATTCCCGCGGCAGTTTTGCGGAAGGATTTCCCGAAGTTTTTGCTCAGCTGTTCCCGAGGTCAGTGGCGGGCTCAGTTGCCCCGAGCCGGGTCACCGGCACCTTGCTGTGTGCTCTCTGCAATGATTTTGAACATCGCCCCGGTGGGGTCAGCGAGCGTGGCAAGCCGCCCGAACGGGGTATCGGCTGGCCCGTCGATCACCGTGGCGCCCAGGGACACGGCCTTTTCGGCTGCGGCGTCCGCGTCCTCCACAGCGAAGTAGACCTGCCAGTGGGACGGGGCCTCTGCGGGGAGATAACCCGAGGCATCCATGATCGCTGCTTTAGCGGCGTCGCCCGCGCCCAGCGTGGTGTAGCGGAAATCAGGAGTGTCACTCATGACCTCGGTTTCCCAGCCAAAAACGTCCTCGTAAAACTTGACGGCGGCGGCATAGTTCTTGGCGTGAAGCTCATGCCACGCCGGCGTTCCGGCTTCGGCAGCGAGTTCGTAGCCCTTCATCCCGCCGGGCTGCCAGATGCCGATGGATGCCCCGGTGGCATCGGCGATCATCGCCATGCTGCCCAGCTCGGGCACGTCCATGGGTTCAAGGTAGACCTGGCCGCCATGCTCCGCCGCGTTCCTGACCGTGGTCCCTGCATCATCCGTGCGCAGGTAAGTGGACCAGACGTCCGGGAGGTTCGCCTGGCTTTCCTGCTTTTGCATCATGCCGGCCACGGGTTTCCCGTCCTTCGCGGCTGTGATGTACCCGCCGTACTTCTCCTGGTCGCCCGTTTCGAAAGTCCAGCCAAACAGCCCGCCATAGAACGCCTTGGCCTTTCCCGTGTCGGCGGTCATCAGGTCGATCCAGCATGGTGCGCCGTTGGTGTGCTCCGGTATTGGCATGGTGGGCTCCTTCTCTGCCCCGCGGCCACGAGTTGTGCTGCAAGGGAAGCGGATTCATGTGGGCCGTGAGGACACACAGAGACTATTCCCGGATGCTGACGGTTTTCAATGGTCCGGTTGATTGGTTCCCGCCGGCCCGGCGCACAAAAATGCCCCCGGTTCCGCCATCAGAGGGGAACCAGGGGCATTGTTTGCGGAAGGTAAGAGATTCGAACTCTTGGTACGGGGTCACCGCACACTGGTTTTCAAGACCAGCTCCATCGGCCGCTCGGACAACCTTCCCTAACGAGTAGTGTTTCATAGGCAGTCGGCAGCAACAAAAAACGCGGTTGCGCTCGCGGACGGCGGCAACTCCTCCGCCTACTCTGGAAGAGGGCGCTTCGGATGTGGTGTGCCGCAGGCGCATCCCTGCAAGAAGCTGCAGCCAGTTGAGTTAGGAATCGGGAGTTCTCCATGAAGGCTGTTTACATTTCGGAGCCGGGCGGACCCGAGGCCCTGGTGGTCCGCGAGGTTCCCTCCCCGGTGCCCGGCGCCGGGGAGGTGCTGATCGACGTCGTCGCCGCGGGTCTCAACCGCGCCGACGTCCAGCAGCGCAAAGGCCACTACCCGCCCCCGCCCGGGGCCTCGGACATTCCGGGGCTTGAAGTCTCGGGCCGGATCGCCGGCTTTGGGCCGGCCGTCGCCAAGCCGTTCTCCGTGGGGGACAAGGTCGTCGCCCTGCTGGCCGGCGGCGGCTACGCCCAGCAGGTGGCCGTTCCGGCCGGGCAGGTACTGAGGGTCCCTGACGGCATCGACCTCGTCACCGCCGCAGCCCTGCCGGAAGTGGCGGCGACGGTCTACTCCAACCTGATCATGACGGCGCAGCTGCAGCCCGGCGAGACCGTCCTCATCCACGGGGCAACCGGGGGCATCGGCACGATGGCCATCCAGCTCGCGAAGGCCTTCGGAGCCGTGGTCGCCACCACCGCGGGCACCGCAGAGAAGGTCAGCACCGCCAAGGCCTTCCTTGGTGCCGACATCGCCATCAACTACGCCGAGGAGGACTTCCCGGAGAGCCTGCGTGCGCAGAACGGAGGCAAGGGCGCGGATGTCATCCTCGACGTCGTCGGGGCCAAGTACCTGACGCAGAACGTGGATGCGCTGGCGGACTACGGGCGGCTGGTGGTCATCGGGCTGCAGGGCGGAGCCAAGGGTGAACTGGACCTGGGCAAGCTGCTGGGCAAGCGTGCTGCGATTATTGCCACGGCGCTGCGCCCCCGGCCCGTGGAGGAGAAGACCGTGATCATGGATGCTGTCCGCGACGCTGTCTGGCCGCTGCTGACCGACGGCCGGATCCGGCCGCTGGTGGCAAAGACCTTCCCGCTGGAGCAGGTCGTTGCCGCGCACCGGTACTTCGACTCCGGCGACCATGTGGGAAAGATCCTGCTGCTCATGTAGATATTCCAGTTCTGGCATATCCCGAAGTTTCCCTGCATTACGAATGACTGTAATGTAATTCCATACGCGGTATACACGCGTCTTGGGGCGCGTGTATGCTGTCGTCCCGCTATCCTCCGGGAGCATCATGTCCATCCGTCACAGCATCCTCGCCCTCCTGCAGGACCGGCCACGCTATGGCTACCAGCTGCGGATCGAATTCGAGGAACGCACCGGATCCTCCTGGCCCCTGAACATCGGGCAGGTCTACACCACCCTTGACCGCCTGGAGCGCGACGGCCTTGTCCGCAAGGACGGTGCCGACGGCGAAGGCCACGTTGTCTACACCATCACCCCCGAGGGGCGCACTGAAGTACGCGCCTGGTTCACCACCCCGGTTCCGCGGACCAACCCTCCCCGGAACGAACTGGCCATCAAGCTCGCCCTCGGGTTGACGCTTCCCGGCGTCGACGTCGGCGCAGCCATCCAGGCCCAGCGCGCCGTGTCGGTCCGGGCCCTGCAGGACTACACCAGGGCCCGGCGCGATACGGCATCCCAGGACCGGTCCGCGGACACCGCCCGGCTGCTGGTGCTGGATTCACTCATCTTCCAGACCGAGGCCGAGGTGCGCTGGCTTGACCTCTGCGAGGCCCGGCTCATGCAGCTGGCCGGTCCGTCCGCCTGACGCCCGCCGGTACGGCGGCTACCCGCGGGTAACACCCGGCGGTAACAACCCGGCCGTTCGTCGCGGCGGCCCAACCGTTCACCGCCTCTGCGGAACCGCTGGCGCAAACCCATACCCAAGAATCGCCGTCGTTGGTAGGGTGCCTTGGGGCACATCTGTCGAGTGGATTGGCCTGGTTGGGGTTTCTCAAGGAGGAGACATGGGCACAATGCCTGATAGCACGCCAAAAAACTTACTCGTCGACGACGGCATAACGCCCGATCCGACGCTGCCGCCCACTGCCGTGGACGAGTCCCTGCGCGAGGCCGAAGAGCGCAAATGGACGCCGGCCAAGATCGCGCTCTGGGTGGCAATCTCCCTGCTGGGCGCCGTGGCATGGTTCATGCTCGCGATTGTCCGCGGTGAAACGGTCAACGCCATCTGGTTCGTGTTCGCAGCAGTGAGTACGTACCTGATCGGCTACCGCTTCTACTCCAAGGTCATCGAGCGCTACCTGCTCAAGCCAAACGACCGCCGGGCCACCCCCGCAGAGTACAAGGCCGACGGCAAGGACTACGTCCGGACGGACCGCAACGTCCTGTTCGGCCACCACTTCGCCGCCATCGCCGGCGCCGGCCCCCTCGTAGGCCCGATCCTCGCGGCCCAGATGGGCTACCTCCCGGGCACCATCTGGATCATCATCGGCGTGGTGTTCGCCGGAGCAGTCCAGGACTACGTCGTGATGTTCTTCTCCATGCGCCGCGGCGGACGCTCCCTGGGCCAGATGGCCCGCGAGGAGCTCGGCGTCATCGGCGGTACCGCCGCGCTGATCGCCACCCTGCTGATCATGGTGATCATCGTCGCCATCCTGGCCCTCGTCGTCGTCAACGCCCTGGCCGAGAGCCCGTGGGGGGTCTTCTCCGTCGGCATGACCATCCCGATCGCCCTCTTCATGGGCGTCTACCTGCGCTTCATCCGCCCCGGCAAGATCATGGAAGTCTCGCTGATCGGCTTCGTGCTGCTCATGGCCGCCATCATCGGCGGCGGCGTCGTTGCCGCGACCGAATGGGGCGACACACTCTTCACACTGGACAAGGTCACCCTCGCCTGGGCCCTCATCATCTACGGCTTCATCGCCGCGATCCTGCCGGTCTGGCTCCTCCTGGCGCCGCGTGACTACCTGTCCACCTTTATGAAGATCGGTGTCATCGTGATGCTGGCCTTGGCCGTCATCGTGGTCCGCCCGGAAATCTCCGTCCCGGCCTTCAGTGAATTCGCCAGCCGCGACAACGGTCCCGTCTTCCCGGGCGCCCTGTTCCCGTTCCTCTTCGTCACCATCGCCTGCGGTGCGCTCTCGGGGTTCCACGCCCTGATCGCCTCCGGCACCACGCCGAAGCTGATCGAAAAGGAACGCCAGACTCGCTACATCGGGTACGGCGGCATGCTGATGGAGTCCTTCGTGGCCATCATGGCCCTCGTCGCAGCGATCTCCATTGACCGCGGGCTCTACTTCGCGATGAACTCCCCGGCAGCCCTCACCGGCGGCACCGTGGAAACCGCGGCCGCCTGGGTCAACAGTCTGGGACTGTCCGGCGTGAACATCAGCCCCAACATGCTCGCCGAGACGGCCGCCAACGTCGGCGAGGAAAGCATCGTCTCCCGCACCGGCGGCGCCCCGACGCTGGCCGTGGGCCTTGCCCACATCATGCAGCAGTTCATCGGCGGCACCGCCATGATGAGCTTCTGGTACCACTTCGCCATTATGTTTGAGGCGCTGTTCATCCTCACCGCGGTCGACGCCGGCACGCGCGTTGCCCGGTTCATGCTGCAGGACTCGATCGGCAACTTCATTCCGAAGTTCAAGGAGCACTCCTGGCGTCCCGGTGCCTGGCTCGCCACCGCCGTTATGGTCGGCGCCTGGGGCGCCGTGCTGCTGATGGGCGTTACGGACCCGCTGGGCGGCATCAATACGCTCTTCCCGCTGTTCGGCATCGCCAACCAGCTGCTGGCCGCCATCGCGTTGTCCGTCTGCCTCGCGATCGCTGCGAAAAAGGGCTCCTTCAAGTTCATTTGGATCGTGGCGCTCCCGCTGGCCTTCGCAGCCGTCGTGACCATCACGGCCAGCTACCAGAAGATCTTCTCTTCGACGCCGGCAGTTGGCTACTTCGCCAACAACGCCGCGTTCTCCAAGGCACTCGAGGAGGGCAAGACCTCCTTCGGCACGGCCAAGACCGTCGCGGCCATGGAAGCCGTGGTCCGCAACACCGCGATCCAGGGCTGGCTCTCGGTCATCTTCGTGGTGCTCAGCATCATCGTCATCACGACGGCGCTGATTGCCACGTCCAAGGCGTTCCGCAACGCCAAGGCCGGCCTGCCCACCACCAGCAACGAGGATCCGGCGCTGCCGTCCAGGGTCTTCGCCCCGGCCGGTCCGGCTCCCACGGAGTCCGAGCGGGAGCTCATGGCCCGGTGGAACCAACTGCCGGCGGACAAACGGGTCGAGAAGGCCGCCCACCATTAATGCGGAGGCACAGATGAACGCTGTAGTTGCAGGCTTTCGGGGATTCACCCGGTACCTGGGCGGTGTCATGGGCGCGGACGCGTACACGAAGTACCTGGCACACCATGCCGAAGCCGGCCATGGCTCCCAGCCGATGACCGAGCGGGAGTTCTGGCGGGACCAGACGGACCGGCAGGACGCCAACCCGCAGGGCCGGTGCTGCTGACCGGTTCCGGCTGATCGGCGTTGCCTCCTGAGGGCGCCGCGGGGCACATTCGTGCCCGGCGGCGCCCTCAGCTGTTTGGTGCGCCGTCTGGTGCGCTGTTTGGTGCGCCTTGGGGTGTGGCCCTGCGGCTGGCCCGCGCCGCGGCAGCAGGCTCATGAGAGTATGAAGCCATGAGCGATCCACACGACACTCAGCCCCGCGGCGGGTCCCCCCTTGAGGGCGCCGCCCTGGACCCCCGGCCAGCCGGCGGCGACGGAAAGGCGGCCAGGGACCACCCTCCAGAGCCCGGACAGTCCGGACAGCCAGGGGGACCGCGGGGGCAGGGACAAGCTGTCGCGCCTCCGGCGCCGGCCGGGGCACGCCCCAAGTCCAGCCAGCTCCAGGACCTGGTTGACGAACCCGCGAAGGTGATGCGGATCGGCACCATGATGAAGCAGCTCCTGGACGAAGTGAAGTCCGCCCCTCTCGACGACGCGGCGCGGGTCCGGCTGGCAGAGATCCATGAACGTTCCATCAAGGAACTGGAAGACGGCCTCGCGCCGGAACTGGCCGAGGAGCTGGAACGGATCACCCTTCCCTTCCCCGAGGACGGAACCCCCTCGGACGCGGAACTGCGGATAGCCCAGGCCCAGCTGGTCGGCTGGCTGGAGGGCCTCTTCCACGGCATCCAGACCGCCCTTGCAGCCCAGCATGCCGCGCGGGAACACGCCGTGGCGCAGGCTCAGCTCCGCCAGCTGCCGCCCGGAACTGTGATTGCGCCCGGTGTGGTGATCGGCAAAAACGGGGAGCCCCAGCGCGCGGCGGAAGCCAGTCCAGGAGCGGATCACTCGCAGCCTGCCGTCCCAGCGGCCCCGGACCACGGTCCCGGACAGTACCTGTAAGGCACCTTTGGGATTCTTCAGCGCCGCCCGGCAGGGGCGGAAAGACGACGCCGAACTCGGCAAAGGCCTCTGGCGCCGCGCCCATGACCGCTTCACCCGCGGCCTCGACCGCTATCACCAAATCCTCGCGGGGGTGGAGGACGATGCCCTCTATGCCGATCTCCTGGAGATCGCCAACGAACTCACGGCGCTCTCCGGGCGGGTCCGGCAGATCTGCGTGGAGGCGCAGCGGCGTTCGCCCAGCGAAGGACTCGACATTCCCGGAAGCCTGGGCGGAGTCCACCGGGCTTTGTCCACGGCCGGCAACTCGCTGGCCACCACGGCCGAAGCGGCCGCGATGCTCCGGCTTGCCGTCGGCTCCGTCCCGGCCGGTGCAGAGTCGGTCCGGCGCCGCGCCGAATCGGTGCTGGAACAGGTCAACGACGCCGAACGCCGGCTTGCAGAGGCGGCCGGCACTGACTGAGGCGTCGAAAACTGGCCCTTGCCAGGCCGGAATTCCCGGTTAAGCGCCTAGCTTAGCCGCGCCCTTTACGCTGGCGGTATCGCGGGGACGTTGGCAGGATAGCTGGATGACTTTTTCACCGGTACTGACTTTCAATGACGGCAACACCATTCCCCAGCTTGGCTACGGAGTGTGGCAGGTTGAAGACGACGTCGCCGAGAAGGTGGTTGTCCAGGCCTTCGAGGCAGGCTTCCGCCACATCGACACCGCCAAGATCTATGGCAATGAGGCAGGGGTGGGCCGGGCGATCGCGCGCTCGGGCCTCAAGCCCGAGGAAATCTTCATCACCACCAAGGTGTGGAACGCCGACCAGGGATATGAATCCACTCTGAAGGCCTTCGAGGAATCCATGGAGCGCCTGGGCCTGGAGACGCTGGACATGTACCTGATCCACTGGATGCAGCCCAAGCAGGACAAGTACGTTGACACCTGGAAGGCTCTCATCGAGCTGCAGAAGCAGGGCCGCGTCAAGACGATCGGCGTCTCCAACTTCACCAAGGAAGGCCTGCAGCGCCTGATCGACGAGACCGGCGTCGTGCCGGCCATCAACCAGGTCGAACTGCACCCCTTCTTCAACCAGGCCAAGCTGCGTGAATTCAACGCCTCCAAGGGCATCCTCACCCAGGCATGGTCGCCGCTGGGTCAGGGCGGCGAACTGCTGGAGAGCGCGGTCATAGGCCAGATCGCGGCCAAGCATGACGCCACTCCGGCGCAGGTTGTCATCGCATGGCACCTGGCCATCGGCAACGTTGTTATCCCCAAGTCCGTGACCGAATCCCGCATCCGCGAGAACTATGCCGCGCTGAATGTCAGCCTGGACGAGACCGATGTGCAGGCCATCAACGGCATGGACAACTCGGCCGAGGGCGCGGGCCGCATCGGCCCGGACCCGGCAGTCTCCGACTTCGCCTAGGCCACCCCGGCCGCACAGCCGGCCGGCGCCCCGACCAGCGCTGGGGGCCTTCACCCGTACCGGGTGGGGGCCCTTTCCGCTGCCCGGCGACCTGCGGATCCCGCCTAGGCGGCCTTCCGGCCTTCCTGAACCGGCACCGCGTCAATAATGACCCAGCCGTGCTCGTCGGCCACCCGGCGGCTGGCGAAGCGTTCGGCGTCGGAAACGTCGTCGAAGGTCTCGGCTCGGATGCGGCCGCAGTCCGTGTCCAGGTACGTGACTTCAAAGTACTGGTTGGTTTCCATGCCTTAAGTGTGGCGCCGGCCTCCGACACTTTCCGGGCATCAGTCCGGTGTGTTGCCGACCCGCAGCACCCGTTCCCGGGCAAGGTCCTCGGTGCGCCGCGCCTTGGCCGCTGCCCGGGCTGCCTGCTGCGCCCGGGCAGCGGCCAGTTCGCGCCGTTTCCTGACGGCTTTGAGCTCCTGCTCGCGCGCCGCGAGTTGTTCCCGCAGCGTGTCCACCGCGTCGGCGAGTGCTGCGGCCAGGGCCGTCGACTCGGCCAGCTCCTGCTCATGTTGCCGGGTTTCCCCGGCGGCAGCGCCGGCGGGAGCTGGCGCCGTTCGTGTCCCAGCCGGCGGAGTTCCAGAGCGTTGAGGGAGGATTGCGCGGCGCGCATCGACGTTCCCAGTCCGGCGAGTTCCCGGAGGGTTTCCGGCCGCCGGGCAGCGAGCATGTTCACCGTCCACGCCGCCACGGACGGTTTGGGCAGGGACCGGACCTCTGCGGCGAGGGACCGCTGCTCTTTGGCGGCAGCAGCGTCCTTGGCTGCGGCTGCCCGTGCGGCGACAAAATCGTCGAACGGGAGGGCATAGAGCAGTGCCGCGACGTCTGCCAGCCCCTGCTCTCCCATGCAAGAATCATAGAAGCCCGTCCCCGGCAATGCCGTCACCACCGGGCAGTTCTGACCGATAAGGGCACACATGATCGAAATTGCGGGGCTCCCGGCCCACATCCTGCTCATCCACGCCGTCGTCGTGCTGGCTCCGATCGCCGGTCTCGGCGCAATCGCCTACGCCGCGGCGCCCCGCTGGCGCGGCTACCTGGCCTGGCCGCTCGGAGTGCTGTCCCTGGGCCTGGTTCCGTTGTCCCTCATTACGGCGGAGGCGGGCGAACAGCTGGAGGCGGCCCGCCCCTCGTCGGCTTTGATCCGGGAGCATGCGGAACAGGGAGACGTGCTCAAGGCCGTTTCTGTGGTGTTCTTCATGGTTGTCGCGGCGACGCTGGTAGCGAGCCATGAGCCCATCGGGCGGCGTTTCGCCTTCCTGGGGAGCCTGCGGACCAACCGCGCCGTCCGGATTGCACTGCTGGTTGCCGCGGCGGCAGCCGGAGCCTTCTTCATCTACCAGAGCATCATCACCGGCCATTCCGGCGCCACATCCGTCTGGGCCCCGTGAGCGGACCAGCACGCGGCGTCAGTCCCGGCAACACGCCGCACAGTCTTCCCCGCCCGCCCTCCGGCGACGCGGCGGGTGCCACTGACGGCGCCCTCCCGTGGCACCTCCGCCGGGCCTCTGAGGCCCTGCACACCCTTGACGTCAGCCCGGAGACTGGTCTGGACTCGGAGGAGGCGGCCCGGCGCCTGGGACTCTACGGCGCCAACGAACTCCGTTCCGCACCCCCGGTGCCGCTGTGGCGAAAGATCGTACGGCAGTTCCAGGACCCGCTGATCTACCTGCTGCTCGTGGCCATCGCCATCTCGGTCTTTGCGTGGGCGGTGGAAGGCGCCTCCGGCGTGCCGGTTGACGCGTTCGTGATCGGGGCCGTGGTCCTGTTCAACGGCGTGCTCGGCTTCGTCCAGGAAAACAAGGCCGAGAGCGCCGTCGCGGCGCTGCGGCTGATGACGGCAGCGAACTCCTCGGTGCTGCGGGACGGCCAACTGAAAACGGTGCCGTCCTCGGAGCTGGTGCGCGGTGACATCCTGGTCCTCAACGAGGGGGATTCCGTCGGTGCCGACGCCCGGCTGATTACGGCAAGTTCCCTGGGCATCGCCGAGTCCTCGCTCACCGGAGAAAGCTCGCCCGTGTTCAAGGACCCCCGGGTCCTCGGCGGCGACGTCCCCCTCGGCGACCGTCTGAACATGGTCTACAAGGGAACAGCCGTGGCACAGGGCGTGGGCCGCGCGGTGGTGACCGGAACCGCGATGGACACCGAGGTCGGTGCGATTGCGGGAATGCTGGCGGCCGCTGAGGACGCCCCGACCCCGCTGCAGCGCGAAATCGCGGGCGTCAGCAAGATGCTCGGCATCACGGTGATCGCGATCGCCGTCGTTGTGATGGCCACGATCATCATCGTCAACGGGGTGTCCACGCTGAGCGGGCTCGTCACCGTCCTGCTGCTGGGGGTCTCGCTCGCGGTGGCCGCCGTACCGGAGGGCCTGCCCGCCATCCTGTCGGTGGTGCTCGCCATCGGCGTCCAGAACATGGCCAAACGCAACGCCGTGGTCAAGGAGCTGCACTCGGTGGAAACCCTCGGCTCCGCCTCGGTCATCGCCTCGGACAAGACCGGAACGCTCACCCGCAACGAGATGACCATCTGCAGGATCACCACCGCCTCCGGCCAGGTCGAGCTCACCGGTGTCGGGTACCGGCCGGAGGGCGGTGTGCTCCACAACGGCCACGAAGTTCGTGATCCGGCCCTGCTCCGGGAAGCACGCATGGTGCTGGCCGGGGGCTCTTTCGCCAACAACGCCCAGCTGCGGGAGAACGGCGGCGAATGGGAGATCCAGGGCGACCCGACGGAAGCGGCGTTCCTCGTCGCTGCCCGGAAGCTGGAAGGGGTCACAGACCGGACCGGGGAGTTCGACCGGCAGGGCGAGATCCCCTTCACCTCCGAGCGGAAGCTGATGTCCGCGCTGGCCCACCACCGGGAGGGCGGCACCCTGTCCCTCGTCACCAAGGGCGCCCCGGACGTCCTGCTGGAACGCTGCACCGGACTTCAGCTCGGCGGAGAGATTATTCCGATGGACGCGGACCGCCGCGCCCGGGCGCTGGCCGACGTCGAGGAGCTCTCCTCCCAGGCCTTCCGCACGCTCGGCGTGGCCTACCGCCAATACACCGAAGCGGACCGTCACGAAACGGACGTCCTCGACGAGGAGGACGAGAGCACACTGGTGTACATCGGCGTCGTCGGAATCCTGGACCCGCCCCGGGCGGAAGCGGCCTCCGCGGTGGCCGAGGCGCGGCGGGCGGGCATCCGCGTCGTGATGATCACCGGGGACCACCCGCTCAGCGCGGCACGGATCGCCGGCGACCTCGGGATCGCCAAACCGGGGGAGCGGGCGGTTACGGGCGCGGAGCTGGACGCACTGGACGAGGACGGGCTGCGCGCGCTCACCCGGAACAGCTCGGTGTATGCGCGGGTGGCACCGCAGAACAAACTGCAGATCATCACCTCCCTGCAGGCGCAGGGCAACGTGGTGGCGATGACCGGGGACGGCGTCAATGATGCGCCGGCGCTGAAAACCGCGGACATCGGCATCGCCATGGGGGTCACGGGCACTGAGGTCACCAAAGAGGCCTCGAACATGATCCTCGGCGACGACAACTTCGCCACCATCGTCTCTGCGGTGCGCCAGGGCCGGGTCATCTTCGAGAACATTGAAAAATTCCTGCGCTACCTGCTGTCCTCGAACATGGGTGAGGTGTTCACGGTTTTCCTTGGCGTCGTGTTCGCCGGCGCCATGGGCCTGGCCGGAGCGAGCCCCGGTGAAGTCGCGGTGCCGTTGCTGGCCACGCAGATCCTGTGGATCAATCTCGTGACAGACTCCGGCCCCGCGCTGGCGATGGGCGTTGACCCGGAAATTGACGACGTCATGGCGCGCCGGCCCCGCCAGCGCGGCGACCGGATCATCGGCACGCGCATGTGGCTGGGTATCCTGAGCATCGGCCTGGTCATGGGCGTTGTGTCCCTGCTGACCATCGATATCTTCCTCCCCGGCGGGCTGGTCCCTGGCGGCAGTGACTCGCTTGACGTCGCACGGACCGCCGGCTTCACCACCCTCGTGTTCGCCCAGCTGTTCAACGCCTTCAACTCCCGTTCGGAGACGACGTCGGCCTTCCGCCGGCTCTTCGTGAACAAGTGGCTCTGGGGGTCGGTGCTGCTGGCGACGGTGCTTCAGGTGGCGGTCGTCGAGTTGCCGTTCCTGCAGCGGGCCTTCGGGACCGCGTCCCTGGACGCAGGCCACTGGGCCGTCTGCGTTGCGATGGCTTCGATTGTGTTGTGGTTCGATGAGCTCCGCAAGCTCGTCCTTCGGGCCCGCGGGCCGCGAGCGGAAGTGCGGCCCGCGCGGGTGGGGAACGACGCCGGATCCCGGCACGATGGCTGACGCTAGGGCTTGCCCGTCCGGCGGAGCGCCATAATCATCACTCCGAGCGCGATCAACTGCAGGACCGCCACGGCCGCAATCAACAGCGGACGGGTGTCATAGAGTGCGCCGTACAGTACCCCTCCGGCCAACGCCCCGGCCCCTTCGAAAGCGGCGAAGACGCCGTAGGCCGTGCCCTGGCGCGGTTCGAAGACCAGATCCGCGACCAGCGCCTTGACGGTCGAGTCCTGGATGCCCAGGGCGGTGCCCCAGACGAGCACACCACAGAACGCCAGCGCGATTTCCGGTGACAGGGCCAGCACCGGTACGGCAGCGGTCAGCAGGGGAAGCGCAAGGAGGACCCGGCCGCCGGATCGGTCGTAGGTGACGCCGCTGGCGAGGGCGCCCAGGGCCGCCGCCGCCATCGCGCCTGCGTACAGCAGCGCGGTCACCGCCACCGGAACGGCCGCCGCCGTCGTGAGGTGGAACGAAATGACGCCAAAGGCGACCAGCCCGGCGCTCCAGAAGAAAGCGGCGACAGCGAACAGGGCAAAACTCCCGGTGAACAACGACGCCGGACGGCCGGCCGCACCCGGGGACTCCGGTTCGACGGGCGGCGGGCCTGCGCCGGCTTCGGGCGACGGCGGCCGCCCGGTGCCGGGATCCGGCACCGGGCGGCGCAGCCGGAACAACAGGAGCATGGCCGCCGCAGCCGGAACGGACAGCACCGCGAAGGAAGCGGACAGGTTTCCGGTGGCCGCGAGTACCGCGGCGACGAGGACCGGCCCCAGCAGGGCTCCGAGAAGGTCGAGGGACTTGTGGACGGCGAAGCCGCGGCCGCGGCCGACGGGTTTGGCGGCCGCGGCCAACAACACGGTCTTTGCCGGGCTGCGCACGGCTTTGCCGACCCTGTCCCCGATGATCAGCACTGCAGCCAGAAGCAGCCCGGATTCTCCCGCCCAGGGCACCACGGCCAGCAGGGGCACACAGACCGCCGTCAGCGCGTATCCCGCCAGCGTGAATGTCCAGTACTTGCGGGTCCGGTCCGCCCACGGTCCGAACACCAGCCGAAGCCCCTGGGCCGCAGCTTCGGCGCCGCCCGTGACGACGCCCACGAGAAGCGCGGAGGCGCCCAGCTGGGCGAGCAGGGGACCCGCCAGCGGCCGGGCGCCGTCGGAGACGACGTCGGCGGCCAGGCTGACGAGCCCGAAGCCGATCACCGGACCCCAGACAATCCGTCCGGTGGCGCCGGGCAGGGCAGACCGGCTCGCCCGCTCGCGGGCTGACAAGCTTCGGTCGCGCCGGCCCATTTCCCAAGAATTACGGACGCTCCATGGAAGGGCAAGGGGGTGCGGGAACCCGCCTGCTGCCAGGCGGGCTCCCGGTCATTCAGGAGGGCTCCCTGTTACTGCCAGGCCCTGACGTAGTCGACCTTCATCTCGGAGGCCGGGCCGTACGCGGTGCTGGCGCTCGCCTTGCCGACGTTCAGCACGAGGTACTGGGGGGCGTTGCCGTCGTCGGTGGGGAAGGACTTGACCTTGACCCCGTCGACGTAGACCTCGGAGAGGTTTCCCTTCCGCCACAGGCCGTAGGTGTGGTACCCGTTCCCCCAGTTGCCGGCAATGGTGCCGTGGTTGTGGGTTCCGGAGCCTGAGTGGTAGTTGGACGTCAGCTTTCCCTGGAGAACTTCGGCGATGTCGTTCTCGCCGGTTGCCGGCCAGGACTGTCCGGTGGTCCACCAGGCCGGCCAGTTGTGCAGCACCGTGCCGTTGCCGGGGAAGGAGATGCGGGCCTCGGTGTAGCCGGTCCGGAACTCGTAGCCGGTGGTGGCGGCGTCTTTCGGGTTTGACGATACGAGGCTGCCGGTGCCGGCGTCCGAAAGTTTCAGCGAGAGGTTTCCGCCGCCGACGGAGACGTTGGCCGGGTCAGTCTTGACCTTGTTCATGGTGCCGCCGCCGAACCAGGAACTCGACCACTTGCTGGTGTCGAGGGTGGTTCCGTTGAAGTCATCGCTGAACGTCCGCGACCACGCTCCGGGAACGCCCAGGGGCATCAGCGCGGTGCCGGCCGACGCCGGCACCACCGCGGCGGGCGCGGCGGGTGCGGGGGGCGCGGCGGGTGCGGGGGGCGCGGCGGGTGCGGGGG